>DASQZK010000095.1:0-12424 GCA_035638735.1 Bacteroidales bacterium | reverse complement strand
GAAAGACGTTTGCTGCCAGTTCATCCGATACGTCCATTACGGTGACCTATACAATGATCAACACTTCTGGCGATGCGCAAAGCTATGCACCATGGGAAGACTCGCGGGTGCCGGTTGGCGGTCTGAGCTTCTTTCCTCTTGGAGAAGGAGGCATAAGCGGCGACAATGGCCTGGTATCTGCCTTTTCCAATTTGAACGATGATGTAATGTGGTATGAATACAGCAGCTCGAATGACGGTTCCAAGGTTTTCGCCGACGGTCGTAATGGTTGGCGTGCTCATGTGAACAACGGTATACTTTTCTTAAAACAGTTTGAAGAAGACCTGGCACCCGCTAATGCAGCTCCCGGTGAGGCTGAGCTTGAAGAATACGTGTCCGTTGGTTTCCAGGAGATCGAAAATCAGGGGGCTTATGTCAGTATTCCTCCCGGCGATTCCATTTCATATACCGTAAAATGGTTCGGGCGTGAAGTGCCGGCAATGATTACTGTGGAAAAAGGCAGTGAAGCATTGCTGCACCTGGCAAGGCGTGTAGCCGGACTCGAAACACCTAATACTGCTGTTGAGCAGGATCTGGATAAAGGTTATTCCGCAGTAACGGTCTATCCTAATCCCGTTTCTAAAACACTATTCATAAGGAATGCCGGGGAAAACGCAAGCTTCCGTTTGATGGATATGACAGGACGGGTTGTGATAAGTCGTTCAATCACACGAAATGCAGAAATTGATCTTGAAGATTGCCCGGCTGGTATATATAATGTTATGATTTTAATGAGTGGTGAAAGCCAGTACCTGAAGATCATTAAAATACAACAGTGATTCATTTGCCATAATCACAGGCAATAAGGGACTTATAACCGGGATAACTATTTCGGTTTATTAAGCTAAGGATAAAGAATCCGGATGATGGGGGGCCTATTTTAACAGGATAACGCGTCTGGTGATGCTGTGTCCTCCGGTTGAAACCCTGACCAGGTAAAGACCATCAGGCAGGTCCGAAAGGTCGGCTTCTAGCGCTTCCGCGGCAGAGAAATTAAGTTTTCTGACCACGTGACCGGAATAGTCAATTATGCTTACCATGGTCTCCGGCACAGCTCCATGATTACGTGAATAATCACAACGTATTTTTATTATACCGGAGGTCGGGTTGGGGTAAATTACCGGGTTTTCTAATCCCGGATAAGCAGGCTGAATGTCTGCCGGGCTGTTTTCATACCCCGGTGTAGGACTGCTGAATTCGGTCCATGGTCCCGAACCATCGGGATATCTTCCAAAAGAGAAATCTTCGGGAATAGCAGAAAAGGACAGGCTGTCTATCATGGCTACTTCATCTTTTAACTGCTTGTATATTCCAACGTGTTCACCAGATTTATTCAGCTTGAAGCCAAGATGGAGATTCCCTTCCCCCGGTTCATTATCGGCCCATAGGAGGACAAATCCAGCCGGTTCAACTGTGGTCTGGCCGGGTTGCGTGGAAGGAATTTGCCATTTCAACGGGTTATCCGGTGAATCAGACATGAACAGGCCACCAAGATCCACCGTATCACTACCCGGATTAAATAGTTCTATCCAGTCGTCATGATCACCCCATTCATCGACAATGCTGTTTGTATTCCCTGCCATGACCTCATTGATTCGCAGCCCCGGTACATCAACATCTTCACTGATATGCGCTGTGATCTGGATGGGACCGTTCACGGCCAGTTCAACGGAGGAATTACTTTCCTTTACCGGCTCTGCATTTTCGCCGGAAAGATCCGTAATGACCCATTCGACAAACCTGTAACCGGCTGCTGATTCTGCTTCAAGTGACAAGGGCAGGCCGGTGTAATACTCTGTAGTGAAATCCTGCCTGTTCAAGGGTATGCCGTCCAGGATGATCCGGCCTCCTTCTTCGCTGTATATTTCCACATTCACCAGGTCGTCGGGCTGCAGTCCAAATGTCTCCCGGAGATGCTGAAGTGCCCAGGCCGGTCTCTGGTTGGCAAAGTCTTTCATCCCTTGTATGTTTTCCCGCCATTCTGGCATTGAGACGATTCCGCCATCGTCTGACCATAAAGCAATATGCCGCGGCATTTCAGTTTCCAGGTTTGCAGCCAGTGAGTCTATGATATGAATGACCCTTGATGGTTTATAGGTGGTATTGACACGACTTATAAACATACTTATGAATTTATTCCTGAAGGTTTCATTTTGCGTGAGCTTGATAAATACCATAGTAGCCCACGGTGCTTTTAAACCTTTCCTGACGTAGTCGTCGATATCGGGGTCCATCGCTTTATCGAACATATTGGTTGAAGGTAGAGCCCACGGAAAACCATTAAATCCGAAATCGGTATCAAACAGCATCCACCGCCACTTTCCATTCTCAGTCTCAGGTCGCCACAGCCGGTAATTATTCGCCGGCCAGTCGATGTTGCATGAGTAGATCTCGGTGATCATGTAATTGATGAATTCATCAATATCGATCATTGAGGCAGCTATTTCGTAATTTTCATCCAGGGAAAGATCGTGGTTGGAAAGAAAGGTCATCATGTCGTTATACAGGATATCATTCCCGGCGACCACCTCATTATTCTTTATGATGTCCACGCTGTCCCGGTTGGTCCCGTAATGCACCTCGCAGTAATCCTCGTTATGTTTATCCCTGAGATTCAGAATGCCCCAGTATTCACCGTTAAGATACACGGCTACCGGCTGGTAGGCCTGGTAATCAAGGTCCCCCTGGTTTTCAACGATCGAGTGCACCAGGGCATCCCTGAACATGGTCCCCCGAAAGTCGCCGCTCCAGTCATTGGCTGAATTCCGAAGGATAAAAGATTTGTAAACCGTGGTCTCTCTTCCGGGCAGGAGATGGTATTGTATGGGACCGTCGCCGTACTTGTCACGGATATGTATAGCGAAAGATTTCTGGGGTTTTTGCCTGCTGGTACCACCGAAGATGCTAAGCCCGGCGTTTTGACTGAAAGCAGGTTCGCCTGCTGACGTAAAATATTCAAGTCCGCAGGAGACTTCAAGATCATTTTCATAGTTCACATATATGCCGGTTTCCGGATCCCATAAATTATCAGACTTAGTAAAGATTGAAATGACCGGGATGTCATGTGCCGTTTCATCGACAAAATACGTATGACTCACCACTTTCCCCGGTAAGCGGCCATCTTCATAAATCCTGGCACGAACGATGGTTGTGGCTGCAAGGTTAAGTGAACCGGTAATCTGCTGAGAGGTTGTATCCGGTGGGGACCCATCGGTGGTGTAACGGACGAAAGCCCCGTCATTAAAGGCAGATATGTCTATTGAAACAGGTGTGTCATAAAATCCTCCTGGGATGGAAAACTGCGGTTCACCGCTAACGTCGCTAAAGTTTGCCCCGCTGTTAGGCTCACCGGGTGTCGGTACCGTAAAGAAAGCCCAACCTGTTCCGGATGAGGTTCTGCCACAGGATACATCTGAATA
Organism: Bacteroidales bacterium; assembly: GCA_035638735.1. Lineage (GTDB taxonomy): Bacteria > Bacteroidota > Bacteroidia > Bacteroidales > DASQZK01. The sequence continues at coordinate 8,966 of DASQZK010000095.1, read as the reverse complement.
CTGAATGCCGAAAGTAACGGAATCAATAAGAGTTGCCTGCTTATCAAACAGACCGAGCTCTTCACCGCCACCGCTAATTTTGAAGTTAGTATGCAAGGCCTGGTTTCTTCCGTCGGCCCATATAACCAGATAATCATCGGCAGGAATTACAGTGCCTGAAGGGATTTGCCAATTGGATGGATGGTGCAGGTCGTCTGTTAGAAAGTAACCGGAAACGTCGGCAGGCGAGGAGTTTCCATTGTATAGTTCAATCCAGTCTGAATAGTCATTGAAAAGCGGATCCTGGATGCTGCCGGAATTTGATGCCTGGAATTCATTGATCACTATCTGTCCGGGAAGCCCGGCATGAATACATGTATTCAGTATCAGGAATAGTAATGTAAATGAGTAAATCCTGGACATTTGTAATGGCATGAAAGATAGGCTTTCTTTAACAGAAATTTCACTTGAACCTGGCGTTCCTGCAGTTTCAATACACACAAAATTTGCATTTGTGTGACTTACGATAACTGATGTTGTACTTTCTGTTACAGCTTAACATTTAGGGTAAAAACAGAAAAGCATGGTCTGCAGATAAGTTGGTAAACGGGTTTTGACATGTGTAAATATAGGATATTTAAATGTGATATTCGAAATTCTCTGCCGGGTTGAAATGCAAATCCGGCAATCGGGGTATAACGACCGGGGATATGTTCCATGACATAGGAAAGAGACGCTGATTTTTGGCTGAAATCGCGATTAAGGGTGGCGGGTGGGGGGTGGGACCCCAGTAAATATCATCTTATGATGTATAGTATATTATAGCAAAGCAAATCCATAAATTTAAAAGACCCCGAAATTCCTTAACCTGCCTTCTATTCGAACGGAAGGTGCGTATTCTGAAAATATTTTATAACGTAACATGAAATTTTCGACAACTCTCACGCTGATTTTTACCCTTTTTTTCCATAAAGGATTACACCATCGGGGGCTTGGGGGAACCGATTGTGTAAAAATTTTACAATATACGCGTAGTTATTACACAGTTAATACTGTCTTTGCCTGTTTAAACTGGTGAAGACGGCGGGGAGGTATTGGCATAGTAATTTTATAAATGTAAATTGGAGCTGTTCTAATGATCAATAAACAGGTTTTTCCTGGAAAGCGCTCTACGTTATTCTCAAACTAACTGACACTATGAAAATTCTTTCGAAGGCCGTATTCTTCCTGGCATTGATAATTTGCCTTTTGTCGGGGTGTAATTCAGAGGATAAATCCGGACGAGCCCTGGAAGAACAACAAGAGACGGTTCAGATTCCCCATTTGTACAAGCAGGGAAAAGCGACACAGCTGATCGTCAATGGAAATCCCTTCATCATTCTCGGCGGCGAACTCGGCAATTCAACCTTCACCAGCGTTGAATATATGGAACCTGTGTGGCCAAAGCTCAGCACCATGCATTTGAACACTGTCCTGGCCCCGGTATACTGGGAATTGATTGAGCCTGAAGAGGGTAAATTTGATTTCGACCTGCTCGACAGGCTGGTCGTTGAGGCCCGCCACCACGATCTGAAACTGGTTTTGTTGTGGTTCGGCTCGTGGAAGAACAGCATGTCGAGTCATGCACCGGCATGGGTCAAAAGGGACCAGGAACGGTTCCCCCGGACAAAGGATGCGGAAGGGAAAAGCCATGAAATTCTCACGCCTTTCAGTGATAACAACCTGGAGGCCGACAAATCGGCTTTTAAGGCACTGATGGAACACATCCGGGTATTGGACAAAGGTAAAAGTACGATTATCATGATGCAGGTTGAAAATGAGATTGGCATGTTACTTTCGGCCCGGGATCACAGTGAGCCGGCCAATGAAAAATTCAATGCTGATGTCCCCGATGAATTTATGCATTATCTGGAAGCCAACAAGGGTAATCTCGTGCCGGAATTAAGCGAAGTATGGGCCGAAAACGGTTACCGGGATTCGGGAACCTGGGAAGAGGTCTTCGGCAAAGGACTGCAGGCTGACGAGATTTTCATGGCCTGGTATTACGCAAAATTTACCGATGCCGTCACCCGGGCCGGTAAAGAAGCATATTCATTGCCCATGTATGTAAACGCAGCGCTCAACCGGACCGGGCGAGAGCCTGGATCGGGCTATCCGAGTGCCGGGCCGCTTCCGCATCTGATGGATGTGTGGATAGCCGGCGCTCCTTCGGTCGATTTCCTGTCGCCCGACCTGTATTTTGGAGATATCAGGCACTGGTGCGGCCTTTTCGTACGCCGTGGAAATCCATTATTCATACCTGAGCACCGCTTCGACAATACGGCAGCGGCAAAGTCAGTGTTTTCGATAGGTCATTATGAATCCATCGGCTTTTCTCCCTTCTCCATTGAATCGGTCGCTGATCCCGATATTGAACCCCTTGGAAAAGTCTATGACCTGTTGGGCAACATGGTGCCGCTTATAACCGAAAACCTGGGCAGGGGAAGGAATGAAGGGGTATTGCTTGACAAGGACCATCCGGAAACCGTGTTGCGGATGGGCGACTATGAAATCACCATGCGCCATAGTTTTACCCTGGGTTATGAAGCCGGTTGGAAAGATGAAAAATGGCCCATGACAGGCGTAATTGTCATTCAGACAGGAGAAAATGAATTTTATTTTGCCGGATCCGGCTTTGTGGCGACTTTCAAAAACGCTGCCCATACTGATCAGATCGTTGGTTTGCTCAAAGTAGATGAAGGACGTTTCGAAAACAGTCATTGGAAAATCATGCGTCATCTCAATGGAGACCAGACCCACCAGGGGCGGCATGTGAGGATGTTTGTAAATAATTATTCGGTTCAGAAGGTGGAGTTGTATGGATACCGGTAGGGAGGTATCTCAAAACCCGGTTATATGAAACAAAATCCATATTGAAAGATGCGATTTGAGTCCTTGCCAGCCAAACAGAAAAAGTCAACATTAATTGTCGTTTTCCGGAGAGGTTACTCATATTTTCGAAACAAGTTCCGGCATTTTCTTTACAAAATTTGACTGAATTGAGGTTGCAGTTGATTAGAAAATATCTGTTTCACCCGAATATTCGTCAAAAAGAGAAAAAACCGAAATGAGTATTTGCATTCGGCATTGTATGAAGGGGTTAAATTCTAAAAAGCCCACAGAGTGAGGCATCCGGAAGTTGTTGATAACTTATCGTCAAAATGTAGTTGAGAGGGTAACGAGATTGGTGGGCTGAAGCGATTGAGGGGTAAGGAGCGCTGGTTGGCGGGGGGGACACCCACCCAGCAAAAAAAGGTCCAAAAACCATCTCCCCATCACCGAAACTCACATCCCCCCACACCCAAACGTAACCTCTTCGACCATATTCTTACCAATAGTTCTATAAAAAACCGGTCAACATTTTTCAGCAAGCCGTTCACCTTATTTTACGCTGTCGAAAACAATCTAACTTTACAGTTGAAAAATTTAAAGAGCCGACAGAATGCCTTGCCTGCAGAAAATCCGGAAATCGTAATCGTCATATTAAAAGGTCCGACATCGCAAAATTGAGCACCAAGATTCACAATCCAGTTGAATAGAAGGAGAGCACCGGGTGTTTCGTTGTATACCCGTAAAATGAAATGATATGAAATCCAACGACACCGATCCAAATAAATTATAATTAATACATTTATCATGTCAAAACAACGAAATATCCATCATGAAAAATGTTGACCGTTTTTTAATCCTGTTTCTGTTATTTGTTTTTATCATGCCGTTATCCTTTGCTGGTATCCGTTTACCAAAGCTCGTGAGCGATGGCATGGTCCTGCAGCGGAATACCAATGTGAATGTCTGGGGTTGGGCATCTCCGGGCGAAATGGTCACCGTGCATTTTATGGATAGTGAATATCAGTCCACTGCCGATGAGTACGGGAACTGGCATATTGATCTTCCAAAGATGAAAGCCGGCGGGCCTTACGAAATGATGATTTCGGCAAGTGATACTGTCAGTGTCAGAAATATCATGGTAGGCGATGTATGGCTCTGCTCCGGGCAGTCGAACATGGATCTTACTATGCAGCGGGTGAGCCCGCTTTACGAAGATGAGATAAAAAATGCCGGTAACCCTGATATCCGCTATTTTTCGGTTCCGGCGGTGTGGAAATTCGGTCAACCGCAAAACGACCTGCTTTCGGGCAAATGGGAAAGTATTAGCCCCGGGAATATTCTTGGTGTTTCAGCCGTGGCCTATTTTTTCGCCGATGCTATATACGGGAAATATCATATTCCCCTTGGAATTATTCGTGCCAGTCTTGGCGGTACGCCTGCCGAGGCATGGATTAGCGAAGATGCCATTAAGGCTTTTCCGAAGTATTACGATGAAGCGCAAAAATTCGAAGATCCTGACCTTATCCGTATGATTCAGGACCAGGACCGGACCACGAGCAGTGTATGGTATACCGAACTGAACCGAAAGGACAAAGGCTATAAAACACCCGGTAAGCCATGGTACAGCCCTGATCTTGACATTAGTAACTGGAAGGTCATGCAGGTTCCTGGCTACTGGGCCGATAACGGCAGGGGAGAGGTTAACGGTGTAGTATGGTTCAGGAAAGATATAGACCTTCCGGCCGACATGGCCGGTAAGGATGCCCGGATAAATCTTGGCCGTATCGTCGATGCCGATTCGGTATTCGTGAACGGGACGTTTGTCGGAACGGTCAGTTACCAGTATCCACCCAGGCGTTATCATATCCCCGGAGGTGTTTTAAAAGAAGGGAAGAATACGATTGTTGTCAGGCTGATCAGTAATACCGGTAAAGGTGGTTTTGTACCGGATAAGCCTTACGAACTGATTGTAGATAACCAAACTATTGATCTGGAAGGACCATGGTATTACCGTTTCGGGGCCGAGATGGATCCCCTGCCTTCCCAGACCTTCATCCGAAGGAAGCCCACTGGTCTCTACAACGGCATGCTGGCGCCACTGACGGATTATACTATCAAAGGAGTTGTATGGTACCAGGGTGAATCGAATGCCAGCCGGGCTGTCGAATACCAGACCCTGTTCCCGGCACTCATTAAGAACTGGCGCGAAAAGTGGAACCAGGGCGACTTCCCTTTTATTTACGTGCAGTTGCCCAATTATTTGGAGAGTACCAATCAGCCTGTTGAAGACAGTGACTGGGCCATGTTAAGAGAGGCGCAAGCTAAGGCTTTATCATTGCCCAATACCGCCATGGCCATAGCTATTGACCTGGGTGAGTGGAACGACGTTCATCCCCTGCACAAGAAAGATGTCGGCGAACGCCTCGCACTGGCCGCAGAAAAGACGGCCTATCATGAACGGCATATTGTCGCTTCGGGTCCGATGTACAAGTCAATGAAAGTCAAGGGCAACAAAATCGTTCTGACCTTCACCGGCACTGGTTCAGGTCTGAAGACGAAGGATGGAGGAGAGCCCGGTGGCTTCGCCATAGCCGGGAAAGACCACAAATTCGTATGGGCTAATGCCGGGATAAAGGGTAATAAGGTAATTGTCTGGAGCGATCAGATCGACCATCCGGTGGCTGTGCGTTACGCCTGGGCCAACAACCCTGTAAGGGCGAATGTGTATAACAAGGAAGGATTGCCGATGGCGCCGTTCCGTACCGATGAGTGAGAATAATCATTCGGCACTCAGTTGACGCTTACCCTTAAACATTACATTTTAAAACTGACCGGTTGCAATAGGAATCAGGAATCCAATGAATCCAAATTTAATTTGCCGGGGTTTTTCTTGTGAAAGTCAAACAGTTGCATTTATGCGAATATCTGAACGTCATTGAACCTGCAGGAAGATGATTTTTCTACCCGATTCACCATATCAGGGTGAGAGATATCGGCGTGGGTATGTATATATTTGAATTAAAGGCTGGTAGTGCACTACACCGCGAGAGGATTGTTATTTCCGAATAAAAAATGATTTAGTATTGAGGAGGATATCCGGAAATTTTTAACAACGAAAAACACCGGTGATCTTCTGAATGCCTCACATTCTGTGATAAGGGGTTTTTTATGTTGCATCTTTCAAACCAGGATCCAGTGTAAAAGCCCCTTACTCTTTTAATGGTGTCCGTGAACCGTTTCAAACGGATGTGCAGGTTGAATCTGAGGTGTTTATTGCCCCATCGCCGGGTTTTTAAATCAGCTTCGATATGCCGAACAGCCCGATTCCTAATGCACTAACCAGGTTAAAATACTTTATTGTTGAAGGCCGGGAAATGAAATGTGCCAGTTTGCTTCCGACAAAAGCGATAAGCAGTTGAACAGAAAGACTGGCGATAAATATGGATAATACATGTATCAGGATATGACCTTTTCCTCCACCGGAAACCATACCGGCGAAACCGGCAAATACCACGATCGTTAAAGGGTTGCCTATGGTTAATCCATAAGTGGTGACAAAAGGGAATCGACAGGTGAGTCCATATTTGTTTGCATTATGTCCGGGTTTTTTTCTCAGGGTTGTATACATCATCCAGATGCTAAACAGGATAAGTACACCAGATGACACGAATGAAATGATATCATTTTCTTCTTTCAAAAAATGAAAAATAAAACTACCTGCCGTAAAAGCCACGATGGCATAAGTTAAATCAGCCGTTGCTGCTCCCAATCCACATAATGCACCATTCTTTAGTCCGCAGTTTATACTCTGATTCAGGATCAGAATCGCTATCGGTCCTATTGAAATGGCAAGTGTTAAGCCGAAAAGAAAAGTTTGAATATATGACATGTCTGTTTTGTCCTGAAATATCATTATTAGTAACTGATAACCCACATATTTTTTAAGATTTGTCCTTTACCCCACACGGGTTTTATCAATTACTGATGGAGCAGAGTTATACTATTTAACCACCACCTAACAATTTTCCCACTTAAAATGTTTTTATATCTCAAAACAAATCTTAATCGTTCATATTCATATAGAAGATGGTTCATAAATTAGCAGCATTGTAGATAACCGACCATCATGAAAAGATCTACACTTAAATTCAAGGAACTAGCCAGGGAACTGCTGACTATTGCCGGAATTTCCATAAACGGAGGCAAACCCTGGGACATCACGGTCCATAACAACGCGTTCTTCGAACGAGCCCTCACAGAAGGTGAACTTGGTATCGGTGAATCGTACATGGACGGTTGGTGGGATGCTGAAGCACTCGACGAAACGATTGCCAGAATCCTTAGGGCAAGGCTGCACGATAAAATTAAAAGAAAATACACCATCCTGCTGCAGGCTTCACTGGCCCGTGTTTTCAACCTGCAATCGAGACGCCGCGCATTTATCATCGGGAAACGGCATTACGACACAGGCAACGACCTGTTCACCGCCATGCTCGACAAGCGGCTGAATTACAGTTGTGCCTACTGGAATAATGCCAAAGATCTGGATGAAGCACAGGAAAACAAGCTGGACCTGATCTGCCGGAAAATATTTCTCGAACCAGGCATGAAAGTACTCGACATCGGTTGCGGCTGGGGCGCATTTGGGAAATATGCTGCCGAAAAATACAAGGCTGAAGTGACCGGCATCACGGTGTCGGGAGAACAGATTGAGCTGGGGAGGAAGCTGTGCAAAGGTCTTCCTGTTGAATTCCTGCTTAAAGACTACCGGGATATGACCGGGCAGTTCGACCGGATCGTCAGCGTCGGGATGATCGAGCACGTGGGCTACAAGAATTACGATACCTTTTTCGACGTAGCCGGCCGTTGCCTCAAGCATGACGGACTTTTCCTTCTCCACACCATTGGAAGTCCTGTGACAACCTATTCCATCAACCCATGGACGCATAAATACATCTTTCCCAACGGCATGCTGCCTTCCGCGGCACAGCTGAGCGAAGCGTTTGAAGATTATTTCGTGATGGAAGACTGGCACAGCTTTGGTGCCTATTATGATCTTACACTGATGGCCTGGTACAGGAATTTCAATAATGCCTGGAAAAAGCTCAGGAAAAATTATTCGGAACGCTTCTACCGGATGTGGAAATATTACCTCCTCTCCAGTGCCGGTGCTTTCCGGGCCAGGAAGAATCAGCTTTGGCAGATCGTGTTATCAAAAAATGGAATACCTGGTGGATATGAGTCTGTAAGGTAGGTGGGGAGTGGGAAGGAGACAAGATGAAAGGAAAGGAAAGGTCCGGAAAGTGAGAGGGCACAGAGACCCGAGATGGGAGTGAGTGACTTTTAGGACAGCGAAAGGTGAACAGAGACGACATTCATAGTCCTTCTGCTCACTTTTCAGAAAGGATATCGAACAGTTGAATTTCCAATGTCGAATCGGGATCAATGGCGGAACAAATAGTTTGTGCTCTCTTAATTCGTCGGTTCTTCAGTCCATTATTGAGAATTTCCCCGACCTCATAACCTCATAACCTCATAACTCCATAACCTCATAACCTCATAACCTCATAACTCCATAGCTTCCCATTATCCTTCAACTTCATTCAGAAGATTAAACTCCGAAGTCTTATGGAAGCGGATCGACGGGTACATTTCCCTGATAACACTGATGATCATTTTGTTCTCGGCAAAATATACAGGTGTGCCAGCCTTGTCGAATCCGATAACAGCCGTTTTCCTTTTCAGCAGTTCATCAAGTTCCTTTTTATTACCTGCTGTTATCCAGTAAGCTTTCGAAAATGGCAGGGCCTGGAAATCACATTTCGCGCCATATTCATTCTCAAGCCTGAATTTAATGACGTCGAACTGGAGACTGCCGACCGTACCGATAATTTTTTTGTTACCCTGATGTTGTACAAACAATTGTGCCAGTCCTTCATCGGTAAGCTGTCGTACACCTTTTTCGAGCTGCTTGGTTTTCGAAGGGTTGAGGTTAATGACTTCCTTGAGTATTTCGGGTGAGAAACTGGGGATACCTGTAAAATGCAGGTCTTCACCTTCGGTGAGTGTGTCGCCGATTTTCAGGCTGCCGTTATCATACAGTCCGATCACATCGC
>DASQZK010000094.1:0-2133 GCA_035638735.1 Bacteroidales bacterium | reverse complement strand
CAGGAAATACTCTCCGGATTGTTGCTGTATCACCAGTGTACATCAGGTATTGATATATACCGTGATAACCGGTGAGACTCAGCATCTGCAACGGCAGTTCCTCATTGGCTGTACCACCGTAAGGCATGTATATGGTTGAATCGGCACGTTGCCAGTTAAAGACGCCCAGGATTGATTTACGGTCCAGACTGTAAATACTCGTATCAAAAGTGAAGAATGACTGGTTGATCATATTGGCTACATCGCCGCCATATTGTGTCCTCTCCCTGTCGGGACAATCCATGAAGTATTCCCTGGTGCAGACATAGATTGTCCGTTGGGCTTTATCCCATAATTTATTCAGGAAAGGATCACTGCAAACGAATCTTTTTTCCAGATCCGTGTCATAGCCTGTCTCACGGTACATCAAAGCTTCGATAACGGCACCGGAAGGAATTACAAAATAAATTTTATGCCCGGATATCCAATGAGGCATCTCGAATTCCTGGAGGCCCTGCCGGCATATATATTCAGTTTGAATGCTGTTATGATGTCTCAGGTTGCCCAGGGAATAGGTGTCGGACCAAATGCTGACCTCCTGGTTCTTTTTCGCCCGAATTCTGAAATACGGGTTAACCTGGGCATCATATGGAAGAAAGGCAATAATGGTGTCCCCGTGTCTTTCCGTTTTTAAGAAGGAGGAAAGTCCGTAGTCCCTGAATTGAGGAATTTCCCTGCGTATTAAGTGATGCCACGGATCTGTCGGCGGCGAACCTGCTTCAACAGCCCGGCTCCAGCGGCTGTCATCAAACCCGGGTTTTGTCCATGCGATATCACGGTTGGCATTAAAACCAACATCCTGAACTGCATAGCGATAATTGGGATAAGCATCTTTAACTTCAAAAAATGCAGGATGAACGGCAACGCTCCAGGTAGTATCCGATTTGACCAGCCCACTGTTAAAGTACAATCCGGCCCGGCCACTGCTATTGTGATTCTGACCGTCACGGCCATAATAATTCACCAGGATGGCAATGCTGTTGGCTCCCCTATGCAGGAAAGGGGCTAATTCCACTTCATCATACCAGGTATCCTGCGGATTAGCATTCCGCAACAATGCACCATCCCGTATGACGAGTGAATCATTCACCCATAACCAGTACTTTGTGTCTACGGCTATTTGAGCCAGATCACTTCCGACGCTGTCACTGAGCATGAATGATTTCCTGAAACAGAGCCACTGGTCAGGCTTCCCGGCATCCCCGCCTATAGTGATCCATTTAGCCTGCCTTTTACTGCCACAAGACCCTGTCACAACGATAAGGCTGATGAGAAAAATGAATTTGACGATACCGGATAATCTGCTCTTTTCCATAATTGTTAATGAGGCGATTCTCAGATTGTTAACGGCAATATTATTCTGCTTCCTTCCCTGCCACTGCTAAAATAGTCAAATATAGGGCAATCAATTACCATAATTAACAAAAAAGAAAGCTTCATGCCGAAACTTCAAATATTGATAATCACTGTTGTCCGGTAAAATACGCGGTGTTATTCCAAAACGAAGAATACATGTATGAACGGCGGGCAGGCCGCCAAAATGCCGCGAGCTTGTAGACCTTGTGGGAAAAGGCCGGGATAATTTTGGCTTGATTTTTTTGTTTACTTTTTTGATCAAGCAACCGAGTGTAACGAGCTCGCAGCCTGCCCCGTCTAAACGGGGAACACAACTGAAAATATTTTGACGTGAGCAAAAAAGTAAATGCCCGTCCGGCACAAGGACAAAACAATAGAAAGGTATGGAATGTCAGGATTCTCTTTAACGCTGATGGTAACTGAAGCATCTCAACAATGTTAAATTTAACCGCACACCAGTGATTGATAATGAACTATTCAGATTGATCCTCGGATTCGGTAACGATCCCGGGTTCTTTACCTTCGTACATCAGGGATAACCTAAGGCGTTCTCTCACGTATATATAAATCCTGTTTCCGCAACAGGACAACTAAACCTAAATACGAAAGCCATGAGACGATTCAGATTACTTAAAGGACTGGCGGTGTTGGCATTTGTGATTTTTTCAGCGCTGTCAATAGCCTCCTGTGCATCAACCAGAAATGCAAGTGCCGCCAACCAGAGAAAAGGATATATGC
>DASQZK010000093.1:0-5049 GCA_035638735.1 Bacteroidales bacterium | reverse complement strand
GCCAGGCGAGATCGAAGGAAAAATTACGGACCGGACGGATCTTTTCCTGTACCCGGTCCTTAAGTGTACTTTCGTTATTCTTATAAAAGATCAGGGCATCCTGCTGCCTTCCCGACCGGGAAAGGGTGTAATACATGTATTCCCGGGCTGCAACATCAATGCTGTTAAACGCCAGGGCTTTACGGAACTGAGGAAAAGCCTTCATATAATTTCCCCTCTCGTATTGCGCAATGCCCGCCCGCATCCGTAAATAATAGTAATCGAAGCCTTGTGCGAACGCTTCTTTCGATGTCTTGATCAGGTTTTTCCAGTCGTGGTCGAGATACTGCCGGTAAGTCAGGGAGTCGAACCGGAAAAAAGCATCCTGCTGTTGGGCCGAAAGAGGCAGGCTTACCACGATCAGAAATGCTAAACTGAAGATATTATGATATTTCAGACGTAATTTCATCTTTCCCTGTGTTCATGTTAAGTTTAATTGACTTAGCGGAAATCCGGATATCGAAAAAATGTTTTTTTACCGTTCGCCCGAATACCTGTTTGTGAAGTTCTGAGTGCAGTGTAATTTCAGAGGGCTGAATGGGATTATCGATGCCGGCATAGTGAAGGGTATAGTTTGACCTGAGGAAAATAAAGAAGGGGGCTGCAAAATCCTGGATGGTAAGCAGAGGGAATGAGAAGGTCTGGTTCTGGGGCAGCTCGTCTTTCAATTCGAGGTCGGGGTACCAGGCTTTCAGTACCCGGAATAATCCCTGGTAAAACATGTAAAGAAGGGATGACTTACGCCCTTGGAAATGAGTAAAATACAGCATGTTGTCATCGTTTACGAACCAGGCGAGGGAACCGGAACTTTTCTCATAAATATAAGATGTGTTTTGGGCTGTTGTAAATACCTCCCAGGTTGCCTGTTTTTCGACATCCTTCCTGGCTGAGGTTATATTTATTAGTTGACCCGGAATGAAGTTCAGAGTGTTCTTCAGTAGGGGTGTTGCTTCAATGTTCATCACGCGGTGGTCTTTTTCCGGGCGCTGGAACGACTTCAGTGATTTGTGGCCATTACTGATCTCAAGGTAATATCCCAGTGGATAATCGAGCGTTTTAGATCCTATGTAGGGAGCAGCCTGGAACTGGAGGTGGAGGTGAGGATATGCCGACCGGCCCGAGTTACCGGTTTCTCCGACTTTTTGTCCGGCTTTGACCTTGTCGCCGGCCTTAACACAAACAGAACCCGATTTCAGATGGCTCAGGCTCGAATACAGGTATTCGCCGTGCTTAATAACAACGGAGTTACCCCAGTTATTTTGAAGGTTGACGTTCCCGATAGTGTTATCGTCCTGGTCATCGATGATCTCGGTTATGGTTCCCGGGGCGGGTGCCAGGACCGATTTTCCGAAACAATAATATTCGTGGGGATAATCACCGGCATTTTCAAACTGGTGGCCCTGTTCATCGAGTATAATGAAATCCCAGGCATGACGCCACTCTTCTTTATGCGTATATTCACCATTATGCCCTTGGAGCACAGTCCATTTACCATAAAATGGCAGCTTGAATGGAATCATATTATGGTGCAGGGCATTTTCCTTCTGGTTCAGAAAGGTGTAGAGGTTGCGCTCGGGACTGTTCTGCTGAAAGTACACCTCTTTCAGTTTATCCGACGGATACATCCTGAATTTTAAGGCATAGATAAACAGGAGTACCACGATATTGAACGGGAGGGCATAAATGGAAAGTTGGAAGACGGCAAAGATCCGGGACAGGCTGATGGTTAAGAGTGTAACGATAGGAATAAGGATCAGCAGCCAGAGGAAGGTTTTCCGGGAGGGGATCATATAAAACCCGCCAATGGCGATGGCTGTAAGGATGTAATTAAAGCCGATATACGTATAGCTCAATTCAACGATGTTACCGCCCAGGATGCGGTAGAAGAGGAATGCCAGGTAAAAGCCATAAACAGAAAGCATAAAGGCGATTCGTGAAAATACAAGAAGACCCGCAGCCAGCAATATGCCGGCCCCGATACTGTATTGGAAGAAGATGGCCCCTATACTCTTGAAGTAGGTTTCTACCGAAAATCCGGGATGAATGGTGTTCAGCCGTTCATAGAGGTTTACCAGGGAGCTTCCTCCCAGGCTGTAAAGCCAGTTTAGCGTGTAAATACCTTTCTGGCTTATACCCAGGGAGTCGAAATATTTCGATGCGATGAGGATGGTCCACAGGCCGAAAAGGAAGGGGACGGACAAGTAGGGAAGGCCGTATTTCTGGAGGATACCCCTGAACATTGTAACAAACATCAGGGTTAGAATGGCCGCTGAAAATATGATGAGGTAAAGCTGAAGGGAAGCAGAGAAGAAATAACCGATTCCAAGGCCCACCAGTAAACTGTTGAAGCCGTAGTAGCCCTTTTCAATTTCGGTCCGGTTAAAGCCCAGCTGCCAGGCCGTGAGATTTGTGATTAGCACAGACACAAGTCCGGCCATGCCGGCATTCGGATCAATAAAGCTTACAATCAGAAGTACGACAGAGAAGAAGCGGTTATCTGAAAAGAAAACCTGTGAATAGCTGTTCAGTGTGCTATTGATGAAGGGACGATATGAGATTTCAGATAGTATCATCCGGACTTATTTAAGATGATCCGGAATGTTTTCCTGGCTGACAATGGTGTCGAGCGATTCCGTTTTCCTTACCAGGTGGCTTTTCCCGTCTGTAGAGATCATCACGATATTTGGTCTCAGAGTGATAAACTGCATCCATTGGGTCATGTTATAGGCACCGATACGTTTAATGACGAACTGATCGCCCCGTTTCATTACCGGTGAAGCTATTGCCTCCCTGATCACGTCAATATTCATGCATAACGGGCCGTATATCGTAGCTTCTTCACTGTGTGATGATACAGGCTGGGCCGGATGAAAATCGTGCTGGTACCAGAACGAGGTGAACAGGAGGTTCACGCCAACATCGATAATGGTTGCCCGTCGACCGTCGGCAAGCCGTTTGTTCGCCAGTACGGTACCGGCCATATATCCGGCGTCGTCGATGAGGGCACGGCCTGTTTCCAGGATCAGAAGGGGCAGGTTTTCTTTCTTAATAGCCGAGGTCATGATACCGGAGGTTATGGCATCGGCATAATCGTCGAATTCAGGTACTGTATCGTAGCCGGGCAGGTAGGCTCCCTTCAGCGTGTTCTTTGAAGCAAAGCCGCCACCCATATCGAGATATGATATGGTATGATTGAACTTGTGCTGGATGTTTGCTGCCAGGTCGGCCAGTTTGGATGCTGCTATTTTGTAGGCACTGGTCGACAACATATATGTGCCGATATGGGTATGAAGCCCCGTGAGATCGAGGTGTTCGTTCATCATCACGCGGTTCAGGGCGTCCCAGGCATCACCATTTTCATAATTGAAACCGAAGCGGTCCCACATAGGATAAATGCCGGTGTCCATATTTACCCTGATGGCCACGCGGGCTTTCTTCCCCGCTTTCTCTGCCACGTCGATCAGGGAATACATCTCATCGAAATGATCGATATGGATTAGCGAATTGTTCATTACGGCCTTATGGAGGTCTTCGTCCGATTTGCCGGGTCCGTTGAAGATAATCTGGTCGCCCTTCACGTTATTATGCAGAGCCTTGTCGTATTCAAAGCCAGAGACCACTTCTGCCCACGACCCTTCCTGGTGGAATACCCGGCAAACAGCATCGAGGTAATTTGTTTTATACGACCACGATAACTGTACTTTGGGATACCGCCTTGTAAAGGCCTCCAAGGCCGTACGGTAGTTCTTCCTGATGGTTTTTTCCGACAGTATATACAGGGGTGAGCCAAAGGTTGAGAGAAGCTCTTTGACAGGAATACCATCTATATCGGCGATCACTTCAAAACCTTGTTTCATGCCGAATTTACCTGGCATGCCGGCATTTACCTTTTTAATAACAGGGCGTTCGAAAGCTAATTTTTCCATGAGGTTGTTGTTTTATGCAGTTTTTTCTGTTTTGATGTTCCGGACACAGCGTACATTCAGATTTCTCCGTTGGTTGAAAGGGCTTCAAATCTCTTCATGTCACAGATCATATCGTAAGAATACCTCACGAACATGAGGCCTTTTTTATAATCGGTGTAAGGCCTGACCTCCATGCCCAGGGCAAGGCTCACCAGGGCCTCGGGCAGATTCTGACCGGCACCTACCGCCAGGTAGACCCAGGCCGGGATCCTTGGATTAATCTCTATGATATAGTACTTATTGTTGTTGGTCTTAATGAGTTCGAGCTCCATGCCGCCCCGCCACCTGGTTTCGCGGATAATCTTCCTGGTCAGGTCAAGCATCCGGGGATCGTCGAGGGTAACGCCGCCCCAGGCCTTTCCCTTGTCGGTTATGTATTGCTTACGCATGGGAACGGCCCCGATGGTATTTCCCTTGCCATCGCCCAGGGCCACAACGTTAACTTCGGTTCCTTTTACAAACTCCTGCACAATTACCGGTACGCCCCATTTTGCGCTGAGCTTGTTATAGTGTGAGATCATCTGTTCAACATTGTAGGCGACATAAGCGTCGTAAAACTTACCCTTCACCATCACCGGGTAGTCGAAGGTCTTTTCACGGTCGAGTTTGAGGATGTCGGCATGTGACGTGATGTCAACACTTCCGGGAACATCCACACCGTATTTCTGGCCGAATTCGGGCAGGTTCGATTTGCTTCGTTCCTCGTACTGCACGATGGAAGGTAAAAATGTGTGGATGCCCAGGTCTTTCATTCGCCCGGAAGCCTTCATAAACGTGTACAATTCCGCATCGAAATTTGGAATCAGGACGTCGAGCTTCTCCTTCTCCTGGATGTAGGCGATACGTTGCATATAAATATCAAGACCTTCCGAGGGATAGGGCAACAGGTAAGTCTTATCCAGGAGGCCGTCCATATAAATGCCCGGTTCCAGGTTTTCATACGCCAGCCCTATGATGCGGGCATCAAACAACTCCGAATCGAGAATACCCCGAATGACAGGTACACCCGGACCGGGATTGTCGGTATTGTTTAAACCGGTTATAC
>DASQZK010000092.1:0-2564 GCA_035638735.1 Bacteroidales bacterium | reverse complement strand
GGATATTTCCTTTTGTCCGGAGGACTATCTGCAACTCGATACACTTGCCAAAGAGAATAATGTAACCGTTATTCCCGATGCGGGTGTTGCGCCCGGACTATGCAATGTTATTCTCGGTTACCATAACAGTAGGATGACGGTAGAATCTTACAAATGTATGGTAGGGGGACTTCCTATGAAGAGAGAATGGCCACTCGAATATAAAGCTTCATGGTCGCCCCGCGATGTTATTGAGGAATATACACGACCTGCACGTTTTATAAGAAACGGAAAGTTAGTGACAATGGAAGCCCTTTCGGAATCGGAAACGACCAGTTTTAAGCGGGCAGGAGAGCTCGAAGCCTGGAATTCAGATGGTCTGAGATCACTCCTTTCAACGATGAAGCATGTGCCCAATATGGTCGAAAAGACGATGAGATATCCAGGCACAACAGAATACCTCAGGGTACTCAGGCATCTTGGCTTTTTTTCAGACACAGAATTGCACGTGTCGGGCAGGGGGATAAAACCGGTTGACCTGACGGCTGCTCTGTTATTTCCTCAATGGCAGTTGCAGGAAGGGGAAAAAGAGTTTACGGCAATGCGCATCACCATAAAAGGAAAAGAAAAAGGAGAAGAGATGGCACATGAGTATGAGCTGTATGATGAGTATGATGAACGTTCAGCCACTACATCTATGGCCCGGACAACCGGTTATACCTGTGCCGCTGTTGCCGGCATGCTTATCGAAGGACTATTCAGCAGGAAAGGGATTTGCCCTCCTGAATACATAGGTGAAGAGGAAAACGGTTTACAGTTTATTTTTAATTACCTGAAACAACGGCATATCGAAATCAAACATGAATCATACCGGATTGCTTGTCAGTAAAGATTGATGATACCTCTGATGCCACTGTGGAACGGTAATAATTAAACCTTCTCGTGCTTCGAATGGTTACTAGAGAAAAAGGTAGTCCCGTTCTCATGCACCGGCGGTTAATATTCAGTTACCTCTACACGAGTATTCCGATTATAATCATAACCGGATATATGCTCATGTTTTCGGGTTGTTCCGGGAAACAAAAATCCATCCAAAATTTCAGTTCTTTTTTCGCCAGGGTCCAGATGTCCGGCATTTTCAATGATTCAAAGACATTTGCCGACTGCGTCCCCAAAACCGATACGGCCGCGATAATCCGGGCATACAATGCCAGCGTGAAAGACAGAAATTTTGACCTGAAAACCTTTGTACTTCATCATTTCGAGCTTCCACCCGGTAACGCGGTCAGTTTCCAATTCGATTCGGCGGAAACGGTCCCCGGGCATATTGATACCTTATGGACTGTCCTGACCAGGCATACCGGTATCGACGCGGAAGGATCCCTTCTGCCCCTCCCCTATGCCTATGTTGTTCCGGGCGGTCGTTTCAGGGAAGTATATTATTGGGACAGTTATTTTACCATGCTCGGTTTAAAGTTGAGCGGCCGCTATGAACTTATTCGGGATATGGTCGGGAATTTCTCCTACGAGCTACATAACTATGGTTTCATCCCAAATGGCAACCGGACGTATTACCTGTCGAGGTCTCAGCCACCCTTTTTCTCATTAATGGTCGACTTGCTGGCCGAAATTGACGGAGATTCAGTATACAGCCGGTATTTGTCCGCTATGGAAACAGAATACCGGTTCTGGATGAAAGGACGTGACAAGGTTGGTCCGCAACACAGGTCATGGCAAAGAGTTGTTTACATGAACGACTCACTCGTACTAAACCGTTACTGGGACAATGAGGCGAGACCCAGGCCTGAATCGTTCCGTGAAGATTCGACACTGGCCCTTACCACCGGCCGGGAGCCTTCTGAACTATACCGCAACCTACGGGCAGCCTGTGAAAGCGGCTGGGACTTCAGTTCACGTTGGCTGGCCGTTCCCGACAGCCTTGGGAGCATCATCACCACCAGGATTGTTCCTGTTGACCTGAATTGTCTGCTACTTCATCTTGAAGAAACGATAGCCCGGGCCTGGCAGATCCAGGGGGTAACTGACAGCGTCACATTTTATAAAAACAAAGCCATAATGAGGAAAAGAGGCATCCGGACGTATTTTTGGAATAAAGACGCAGGATATTTTTGTGATTATAACTACGTAAACGGCAAAAACACAACTATTTTAAGCCTTGCCGGTGCTTATCCGCTCTGCTTTAACGTTGCCACAAAAGAAGAAGCCGATCAGACGGCAACGGTCATCCATGATAAGCTTCTTGAAGCGTTCGGGGTAGTAACCAGCCGTATGGCCAGCGGTCAACAGTGGGATTACCCAAACGGCTGGCCACCAATGCAATATATTACGGTGCAAGGATTAGAGAACTACAATATGAACGCGTTGGCAGATATAATCAGGAATCGTTTCGAGGATCATTGTTTGATGTACCTCTACCGCAAACATAAATTCGTTGAAAAGTACAATGTTGTCAGGGGAATGGCTGGCAAGGGGGGTGAATATCCGACCCAGGATGGTTTCGGCTGGACAAACGGTGTGGTGATGCAGTTTTTGGATCCCATGTTGGACACTGTTCAGATAAAAGA
>DASQZK010000091.1:0-5034 GCA_035638735.1 Bacteroidales bacterium | reverse complement strand
TTTAGAGAAATATTGGCTGTCGGCTATCAGCTGTCAGCTATCAGCTTTGCTCTTCATAACCTCATCACTCCGACTACCCCTAAATCCCCTGGGAAGGGGACTTTGATTCTTGCTGAATATTTTGGATAATCATAACCCCATAACCCCATAACCCCATAACTCCATAACCTCATAACCTCATAACTACATAACTTCCTCATCCCTACGTATTCCCATACATAAACTGTCCCATCTTGGCAAACGACGCCTTCGGATTTACCACCATAATGGGTATGCGCGAGGCATTGGCCATAATATACTGTTCAGGTGCCCCGAACAGGTAATCGAGGAAAGTGATATGCTTGGTGGTGGTGATCAGGATCATGTCGGCATTGATCTCTTTGGCAAAAGCCATCATCTCTTTGCTGAAATTGTTCGATTTGCGCGCGGTATGGATCTCGTAATCGAGATTGTTCTGGATAAGAAAACGGATGGCAAAATTAAGGTTTGTGTTCACCTTCTTGGCCAGCGACTTATCGGTTACGGGCGATTTGAAAAGATGAACCTTCGAATTGAAATACTTGCCCAGGAAGATAGCCCACTGGAGTTTTTCCTTGTTCTCCGATTTGAAGTCAATAGGGAAGACAATGTCGCTGAACCGGTCCAGGCTCAACGGTTTGTCTTGTACAACGATAAACGGCACCGGCGAACCGATGATAACCCTCAGCGCATAGCTGCCAAAATACTTCTGTTTTCCCTTGATGCCGTGAGTGCCCATCACAACCATGGTAATCTCGTTATTATCGCTGGAATACTTCGAGATAGCGTTAAAAATCGTGCCCTGCACCACAACCGATTCGACGGTGACATTGTGCTCCTCGCTGAGCCTGATCGCATCTTTTTTGAGCAGATCGTCGGCCTCCCTGATTTTCATCGGATCGTCGGGTTTGGAAATATGAAGGAGTCGCACGTTATTATCTACAGTTTTGGCAATCTTTAAGGCGTGCAGAAATGCATTCTCCGAGACAGGAGTGAAATCCCAGGTTACCAGGATGGTCTTTTTTTCCTTCATTTTGGCTGAGCGTTTAGTAAAGGATCAAATTTAACACCTATTATTGATTTTTAAAAGAACGATAAACAGAAGTGTTTATTTTATGGGCAGATAGGTGAAGATTTTTAGCTGTCGGCTGTCGGCTGTCGGCTGTCAGCTCGCAATAGGATGGAGTGATGATCTTGCCGCCGTATACCCCTCGGTCCCCTGGAAGGGGAAGGTCCACTGCACATTCTGGCCATTACCAACTGAATACCGACCGTGTCCCGTGCAGTCCCGATTTCCTATCGGGACGGAACGGGAATACTGATTACCGTCTGCACCCCGCATACCCCTCCGACTCCCCTGCGAGGGGATAACCCCGGCCTGATATGGCTATTGCAATTATCCTGATTTCTACCGGGAGAATCCATTTTCTCATACAAAATACTATTTTTGTGATGAATATTAAAGGAATACAATCGGATGGAAAAAATGAAAAGATCGACAATCAAAGATTTACTCAGTTCGGAGAACTACGGAAGTGACGTTCATGCGAAAGGATGGGTAAGGACCAAGCGCGGAAGTAAAGCCGTGGCTTTCATTGCCCTTAACGACGGCTCGATAATACACAATATACAGGTTGTGGTCGATGTGGCCGGTTTCGATGAGGAATTACTCCGTAAGATCACTACCGGGGCGTCTGTCGGCGTGACCGGAAAACTCGTGGAATCGTCGGGTTCGGGACAGAACGTCGAGATACAGGCCCACCATATCGAACTTTATGGGGAGGCCGACCCGGAGACCTATCCGCTGCAGAAAAAGGGCCACTCCATGGAGTTCCTCCGCGAGATTGCCCATCTGCGTTTCAGAACCAACACCTTTGGCGCGGTATTCCGCATCAGGCATGCCCTGGCTTTCGCCGTTCATAAATATTTTAATGACATCGGCTTCTACTACCTCCACTCACCCATCATCACCTCCAGTGATGCAGAAGGAGCAGGGGAGATGTTCCGCGTGTCGACTCTCGATATGATCAATCCGCCGTTGAAAGATGACGGCAAGGAGGTGGATTTCAATGAAGATTTCTTTGGTCGTCCTACCAATCTGACTGTTTCGGGACAGCTCGAGGCTGAACTGGGAGCCCTCGCCCTGGGTGGTGTATACACATTCGGTCCAACCTTCAGAGCCGAAAACTCGAACACACCCCGCCATCTGGCCGAATTCTGGATGATCGAACCCGAGGTGGCCTTTAACGATATCCACGATAATATGGATCTCGCCGAAGATTTTCTAAAATATTTGCTAAATTATGCCCTTGAAAACTGCCAGGACGACCTTGCCTTCCTGAACAAGATGATTGATAAAGAGCTTGTTGAAAGGCTGAAGTCCGTGGTCGAAAATGAGTTCGTCAGGATGGGCTATACCGAAGCCATCAACATCCTGGAGAATTCCGGTCATAAATTTGAATTCCCCGTAAACTGGGGCCTAGACCTTCAGGCCGAACACGAAAGATACCTCGTTGAGAAGCATTTCAAAAAACCCGTGATCCTTACCGATTACCCGGCCGGGATCAAGGCCTTTTATATGAAGCAGAACGACGACGGTAAAACCGTAAGAGCCATGGATGTGTTGTTCCCGCGTATTGGCGAGATCATCGGAGGTTCGCAGAGGGAGGAAGATTACGATAAGCTGGTAGGGAAGATCAGGGAGATGAACATTCCTGAAAAAGACCTGTGGTGGTATCTCGATACACGCCGTTTCGGAACCGTCACCCATGCAGGCTTCGGCCTCGGCTTTGAACGTCTTGTCCAGTTCGTAACGGGAATGAGCAACATCCGGGACGTGATCCCTTTCCCCAGGACACCCAGGAACGCCGAATTTTAATCTCAACAAGCGTTCCTTCCAACATCCCGGGCCTGACAGTGTTAGAATAGAAGTAAAAACAATATATTTGCTTTGGTGGTTATTATACGGGGAGGACACTAAGGGGTAGCGTGGAACACACGAAGGGTTTTTAACCACTAAGGCAAGAAGAAACACGAAGTTCACGAAGGATATGTGAAGGTACAAGGGTACGATAGTGGGGCGCGGTGGACCTTCCCCTTGCAGGGGATCGAGGCATAGAGGGGGTATGACGATACGACGGTATGAATGTACAATGAAATGACGATAGGACTGTACGATGACCCCGGAGGGATCCGAATTATCGTGGCCATGGTCACGTCCATGGAAGTCAATATAATTAGAGGAAACAAAACATGTTAAAGCAGAGGCTTCAGCAAAAATTATTACAAAAACTGTCTCCGCAGCAGATCCAGATGATCAAGCTGCTGGAGATACCTACTATCCAGCTGGAGCAGAGGATTAAAAAGGAGTTGGAGGAAAATCCCATTCTGGAAGAAGGAGAAGAAGCCGATCCTGACGAGCAAGTGAGAGATGATGCGCCCGAACAGGATGTGGATGGAGAGGAAGGAAATGAGGATGAAGGCTCCAGGGAACAGGATGAGTTCTCGCTCGAAGATTATATTGAAGACGATGAGGTTCCCAATTACAAGCTGAGTGCCAGCAACTATTCCAAGGACGACAAGTACGAAGAGATCCCGTTCTCCGTCGGATCGTCGTTCCACGAGAACCTGGAGTCGCAGCTGGGCCTTCGTTCACTCTCCGAAAAGAAAGATATGCTGGCCAGGTATCTTATCGGGAACATGGACGAAGACGGTTACCTGCGTCGCAGGCTCGATGCCATTGCCGACGACCTGGCCTTCAGCATGGGCGTGGAAACCAATGAGACCGAACTGCGTGAAGCTCTCGACATCATCCACGATTTTGACCCTGCCGGTGTGGGCGCCCGCGACCTGCAGGAATGCCTCCTGCTGCAGGTGAAACGGAAAAATCTTGATAATCCCGATATCAAAAATACATACGACATCCTGAAGTATCATTTCGACGAATTTTCACGCCGGCACTACGACAAGGTCATGAATCGCATGGGCATCGGCGACGATGAGATGAAACGGGCCATCGACGAGATCGTTAAGCTTAATCCAAAGCCGGGAGGCGTCTATAGCGACCCGATGAGTAAGTCCGGCGAACAAATCGTGCCCGACTTTATCCTCGATAATAACGATGGCGAACTGGTGCTCAGCCTTAACGCGCGCAATGTCCCCGAGCTGCATATCAGCAAGACTTACAGCGACATGATCAGGGCCTATGCTGCCAACAAGAGCAAGCAGAGCAAGTCCGACAAAGATGCCATGAGTTTCGTGAAACAAAAGCTGGATTCGGCCCGCTGGTTTATCGATGCCATCAGGCAACGGCAAAACACCCTGCTGCTTACCATGAACGCCATCCTTAATTATCAGCATGACTATTTCCAGGAAGGCGACGAGAAGAGACTCAGACCGATGATCCTGAAAGATATCGCCGATATTACCGGACTGGATATCTCCACGGTGTCGAGGGTCGCCAACAGTAAGTATATACAGACGCATTTCGGGATCTACCCGCTTAAATATTTCTTCTCCGAAGGCATGCAGACCGATACCGGTGAAGAAGTGTCTACGAGAGAGATCAAAAAAATTCTCGAGGAATGTATTGATAATGAACACAAACGCAAACCCCTGACCGACGAAAAGCTGGCCGAGATCCTCAAAGAGAAGGGGTACCTGATCGCTCGCCGGACGGTTGCCAAATACCGTGAACAGTTAAATATCCCGGTTGCCCGGCTACGGAAAGAACTCTGAGGCTTGCGAAACCTGTCCAAATCTTAATTATGAAAAAAGCCGCTACGTTCTTTTCCTACGTTCTCCATCCCCTGCTGATGCCCACTTTTGGTATCATTATCCTGTTATTCAGCGGACAGTATGTTTCTTTTGTGCCCCTGAAGGCACGCGAGGTGCTTGTCATCCTCACAGCCATCGGCACCTTTGCCCTGCCAGGTATTACGATCCCCATGTTTATCCTAAGGGGTTCGGTAAGTTCGCTCACCCTGAAGGAACGCCGCGAAAGACTCTTCCCGCTTG
>DASQZK010000090.1:0-5314 GCA_035638735.1 Bacteroidales bacterium | reverse complement strand
GATCGCCCATGAGCTGAATAATCCCCTTGGTGTTGTCATCATGTATTCGAACATACTGCTCGAGGAACAGGGCGAGGGATCGCCGTTATACAACGATCTGAATTTGATTGTGGAGCAGGCCGAGCGTTGCAAGGTAATCGTGGGAGGACTCCTTAATTTTGCCCGGAAAAACCAGGTTAACTATGTACCGACCGATCTGGCCGATCTGGTGAGGCTTTCTGTGGCTTCGGTCATTATCCCTGCCGGTGTTGACATTCGTGTGAATAACGCTATGAAGGACCCGTTTGCCGATACCGACCGCGAACAGATGGTACAGGTTATCTCCAACCTGATAAAAAATGCTGTTGAAGCCATGCCCGGTGGCGGGCATATTACTGTCGGCCTTAGCGAGGCGGGCCGTGATGTCTGCCTGACCATCGCCGATAACGGCACAGGCATAAACGAGAACAACCTGCAAAAGGTGTTCGAGCCGTTTTTTACAACCAAGGGGATTGGCAAAGGCACCGGCCTGGGACTGGCAACAGCTTACGGTGTGGTGAAAATGCACAAAGGAAAAATAAACGTTACCTCCAATGCCAATCCTGCAAATGGGCCTACTTTTACTAAATTTGTCATCCGTTTGCCCAGGCGAAGGCAGGTTTAATCTAAAAACAGAAAACGATGAAGGGAAAAATGATTTTAGTCGCCGATGATGATTACGATTATTTGTTCCAGGTTAAATTTCTCCTGGAAAGCTGGGGATATAACGTGGTTACCGCCGAGAGTCAGCGTGAAGCAGAGGACGTTATTGCCCGCCTGAGGCCCGATCTGGCTATCCTCGATCTGATGATGGAAAACGATGACAGCGGTTTCATCCTGAGTTACAGGCTGAAGAGTCGTTATCCCGACGTGCCGGTCATCATTGCCACCGCTGTATCTGCTGAAACAGGTATGTCGTTCGGCTTGAATTCGGAAGAAGAAAAGAACTGGATCAGGGCCGATCTCTACCTGGAGAAAGGTGTTCGCCCCGACCAGCTTAAAAACGGAATTGAGAAACTTCTATATCAACATGGAAACGCTTAAAGTACTTGTCGTTGACGATGAACCGGGGATCCGCTCTGGTGTTAGCCGTATACTCTCGCAGCATACGGTGAGCTATCCCTTTATGGATGAGGATTATCATTTTATCTGCCTCGAAGCAGCGACCGGGGAGGAAGGGATTGACATTATCAATAGTGAGCATCCCGACATTGTACTTCTGGACAATAAACTTCCCGGCATTAAAGGGATGCAGGTCCTGGAATATATCAGGAAAAAAAATCTTGACACCATCGTCGCCATGATCACCTCGTATGCTTCACTCGAGATTGCTGTTAAGGCTACTGATGACGGCGCGTATGATTTTATTCCCAAACCGTTTACACCCCAGGAGCTCAAGGCATCGGTCGACAACCTGACCAAGCAGCTGTTTCTTAAGCGGATCACAAAAAAGATGAAGAATGAAGGCAAAAAGATCCGCTACCAGTTTGTGTCGATCCTGTCGCACGAATTGAAAGCACCTCTGAACGCCATTGAAGGGTACCTCAATATCATGAAGGAGAAACAGGCCGGGGAGAATATTGGCGACTACGAACAGATGATCGGCCGGGCGCTGGAGCGCATTGGGGGGATGAGAAGCCTTATTATGGACCTGCTCGACTTTACTAAGATCCGTCTCGAGAAGAAGCGGGAAAAAGTAACCCGGATAAATCTTAAAAAGCTCGCCAAAGATGCAATTAGTACCATAAACCCCTATGCTATTCAAAAAAATGTTATTTTTAGCCTCGATGCGCAGGACGATGTTTTCATCGAAGCGGATCCGAATGATATGGAAATAATATTTAACAATTTACTGTCCAATGCTGTTAAATACAACAGGACCGATGGGTATGCGGAGGTTGTCATTAAAAAGGCTGATGGCAGTATTATCATTCAGGTGAAGGATACCGGCATAGGCATGCAGCAGGAGGAAGCTGCATTACTGTTTAAAGATTTTGTAAGAATTAAAAACGAAAAAACAAAAAATATTACAGGCAGCGGGCTGGGATTATCTATTGTCAGAAAAATTACAGAACTTTACCACGGAACTATCAACGTGATGAGTGAACCTGACAATGGAAGTACGTTTACGGTAACATTGCCGGTATAACCAGAACACCAGACTTTGCTCAAAAAAACAAAGCCTTGATGAAAACAACCAGATTACCTGAGAAAACAGTAGAACGCCTCAGTGAATACAGGCGGACTCTTTTCAACTGTCTTGCCCAGGGTAAGACTCACATCTATTCACATGAACTTGCCGAATTACACAATATTACAGCTGTCCAGGTAAGGCGCGATATCATGTTTATTGGGTACAGCAGCATGCAGCGTAAAGGGTATGATGTGCGTGAACTTATAAATGTGATAGGCAGAATCATCGATTCGGCAGAAGGCTTGAACGTTGCGGTCATCGGTATGGGTAATCTCGGCAGGGCTATTACACATTATTTTATGGGAAAGCGGTCAAAGCTCAATATTGTAGCTGCTTTCGATGTAGACCCTTCAAAAATCGACAGGGTGATCTCCGGCGTAAAATGCTTTGCCATGCAACGTCTCCCCGAAATGCTCGTTGAGATGGACATCTCAATCGCCCTGCTTACGGTTCCGGCAGATGCCGCTCCCGACACCACCGAAAAGCTTGTCGTTGCAGGTGTTAAGGGAATTCTTAACTTCACCACGGTACCGCTTAACGTGCCGTCCAATATATATCTCGAGGAATACGACATGATCACGTCACTTGAGAAAGTTGCTTATTTTGTGAAGGTACACGGCGATAATTCCTCCGAAAATTCTTAATTTCGGCTGTTGAAATTCAGCCGGAGAATGAAGGTATACCACAGTCTTGACGACGTAAAAGCCATAACAAATGCTGTCATTACCACCGGAACCTTTGACGGTGTGCACGTTGGTCACCAGGTTATTATCAGGCGACTGAAAAAACTCGCTGCCGACATTGGCGGTGAAACGGTCCTCGTGACCTTTCATCCGCATCCCCGTCGTGTTCTCTACCCTCAAACCGAAGGTCGCGATCTTATGATGATATGCTCCCAGGCCGAAAAAATCGCCTTCCTCGAAAAAACAGGGCTCGATCACCTGGTAATCCTTCCGTTTACAAGGGAATTCTCGAAGATCACTTCACACAGTTTCGTTGAAGACATTCTCATCAAAAAGCTGAATGCCCGCATCATCGTTGTCGGGTTTAATCATCATTTCGGTCATCATCGTGAGGGAAATTATAAATACCTGTATAATCTCGGCCGTTTATATAAGTTCGAAGTTGAAGAAATTCCCGAACAGGATATCCAAAACGAGAGCGTAAGTTCAACCCGTATACGCAAAGCCGTCACGGAAGGTAATATTCAGCGGGCAAACGCCTATCTCGATCACTATTATACCATTTCAGGAACCATTCAGATCAACCATTCAGCATCGGGACTTTTCGATCTGGCGATATTCCCCTGCTTGCCTGACGATAACACTAAGTTAATGCCTCCCGATGGTGTCTATGCCGTCAGTTTTTTTCATGGTGATCAGCAGGTACGAGGAATGTTGAGTGTACAGCATCATGCCATTGTTAACTCCTTTATCAGCCCGGCCACGGCGATTGAATTTCATCCTTTCCGGAATCCCGAAGGTATGGATAACAGCCAGGTCACGTTACGTTTTCATAAAAAAATACGGGATGGCTTTTCTTCTGTAAATTCAGCCGATATTACCACCCAGCTTAAAAAGGACATTAAGACGGTAGAGGAGCTCATCTTTTAGCTGGGACCGGCTGTTTTGGGTAACAACGTTTTCTTTTTCAGGAAATCCGGGATGTGATTGAATGTTTCAGGCTGTTCAGATCCTGGTACTCCGATTTGTCAAGCATGCTGGTAATCCCTTCCGGTGGAGTGCCCAGGATAATGATACGCTCGCCCAGGTTTACGGCTTCATCCACGTCGTGTGTTACAAAAATGACGGTTCGCCTGTCGTGGTGCCACAAATCCAGGAAGTCACGCGTCAGCATGTTTCTTAATTTCAGGTCCAGGGCTTTGAAGGGTTCATCCATCAGGATCATCTCTGAATCGAAAGAGAATGCACGGGCCAGCGATACCCGTTGCTTCATCCCGCCACTCAGCTGTGAAGGGTAATAATTGCTGAAGGCTTCCAGCTGCACCCTGCGAATATGATCGTTTATCCGTGCTGCAAGTGCCTCGCCGCGAAGCCTGTCTTTCAGAACAAAAGCCATATTCCCGTATACGGTCTTCCAGGGCAGCAGCCTGGGATCCTGGAAAACATACGACATCTTTTTTTTGACGAAATCACTGCGGTCGCCCGCTTCCGGGGTTATTGTGCCACTGATAATGTTTAATAATGTTGTCTTGCCGCAACCCGACGGCCCCAGGATGCAATTGATACGTCCCGAGAGAAATGACACCGTGAGATCCCGGAAAACCTCCAGCTCACCATACGTCATCCTGATATTCCTGAGTTTCGGGTTCATCTCCATCTGACAATGGCTTTTTCGGTTTTCCTTACAATGGTTTCAAAGAGATAGCTGATGGCGATAGCTATGACTGTCCATGCAATGAGTTCACTCACCTGCAGAAATATCCTGGCATTCTGCATCATGGTACCGATGCCGAAACGGGGCTGGCTGAGTACTTCGCCGATAATGATGGCCCGCCAGCCAAAACCAAGGGCATTGGAGATGCCGCTGGTAAGGAACGGGACCAGAGAGGGAAGATAGATATCCTTTACGATCGCGGACTGTTTTACACGGTATATTTCTCCCATCTCAACCAGCTCTGTATCCACATTGCGAATGCCCTCAATGACGTTGATGGTTATGACAGGGTACATGGTCAGTATCGCAATAAACACGGGTACCTGTTCATTACCCAGCCAAATAATGGCCAGCAGGATAAGGGAGATGACCGGTGTTGAACGGATGGTGACCAGCAGTGGATTAATAAATAAAAAAAAGGATTTGTTCAGACCGGCCGGAATGCCCGTCAGCAAAGCCAGGGCCAGTGAGATGACAAAGCCGGCTATGCCGCGACCGATGGTAATGCCGAGTGAAGACCAAAAACCGGTTTGTGCAAATACATGACCGATAGCCACAAGGGTTTCCTCTGGCGACGGAACGATCTGTTCCGACCCGGTAAGTATGGAAGCGATCTTCCATACCAGCAGCAGGAAAAGTATTCCCGCAAAACTAATGAGCCGGTTCTTTGTAATAAAATGCTTCATCAGGCATACTACCGCCAAG
>DASQZK010000089.1:0-6246 GCA_035638735.1 Bacteroidales bacterium | reverse complement strand
TCACGGAATGGACTCACCTCTCCGGGAACAGTAGGTGTCCCCTTCTGGCCGGCAATAGCATCCGCACTTTGATCATCCACATACGCCTTGCCATCACTGATCATCCTGCAAGCCCACTCATATAACTGGGTGAAATAATCGGATGCATAATATTCACGATCACCCCAGTCAAAACCAAGCCAGTGAATATCTTCCCTGATGGAATCGACATATTCCACTTCCTCCCTGGTCGGATTGGTATCGTCGAAACGAAGATTTGTTTGGCCGCCAAACTTCGTGGCAATGCCAAAATCGATGCATATCGCCTTGGCATGTCCTATATGCAGGTAGCCATTAGGTTCCGGCGGAAACCGGGTATGGACCTTCGAATTATTCTTTCCGGCTTTGAGATCCTCTTCAACAATGGCCTCAATGAAATTTGGCCCTTTCTTTTCCGGTTTGCTGTCTTCAGAATGCATTGTCATCGCTATATAAATATGTAATGTGTAACGGGATGTTTCCGTATAAGAACCAGCCAGCTCATAAATTGTATACTGACCAGGGTGCCGTGTCTCCCTTTTTATGCAAAAATAGAACGATTTACAGAAAAAACCGATTTAAAAAATGGAATTACTATTAAATGCATCGTAACCTTACTCGTCTTAAAAGCTAATACGATGCAAAAGAGACTACTTCTTTTCTAGGTCTTCATTACGATAACCGCTTTTTCGGTCAACGCGCAGGACAGTGGTAAAGACAGCACATTTAGGTAGTATTACTTGGTGACTACCAGTGTAACCAATGCCTGTTCACCTCCTCCGACAGCGGGGTGACAATAATTAAGGCTTGTGTGTCTGATTTTAGTTCACAACCCGGTCCTCAGTACCGTTGGGACTCACCTGACCGACAATGGATACGAGGCCTGGTCAGGGATCCTGAAGACCTTCTTCAAAAAAGCATTCATATAAATCAATGACTATACCGTTTTGTAATTTCATTCCAGGGAAGCAGGGACCGTCATACCGGTTATACATGGAACCTTACCGATAAATATTACACACCGTACCTTCCTGATACGAGACCGGTCATTCAGCTTCCCAGCGAAAAACCAGCCGTCAAAAATAGGTGACAGCCTAACAGGAGCTTATAAACCGACAGCATGCTCATTTCTGACAATTTTAATACCTTTGCCTCAAAGAAACAGACCATGGGGAAGATACACCTTGAAAGTATGGAGTTCTATGCCTTCCACGGGCATTACCAGGAAGAACAGATCGTTGGCAACAGGTTCCTTGTCGATCTTATTCTTGAAACTGATATGAGCCTTCCTGCCGAAACCGACGATCTTGATGATGCCGTGAATTACCAGGAAGTATACCGCCTGGTGAAAAAGGAGATGAAGAAAAAATCAAAATTACTTGAGAACATTGCCAGGCGTATCCTGGATGCCATCTATAGCGAACTGACAGGCATTACCAGCGTTACCATCACTATCCGCAAGATGAATCCTCCCATGGGCGGCCAGATGAAGGCCGTTAGTGTAACCTTAACCCGGTAATGATATGGCCGAAAAAAAATGCCCTGAATGCGGAAGCACGTTTATGTGCGAAGGAGAGAAAGATTGTTGGTGCGAAAGTGCCCAGATCCATAAAAAGGAGCTTATCGTGATCATGGACAGGTATCACGACTGTCTCTGCCCGGACTGCCTGGCGAACTTTTCAGAAAAATAAACGGGATGTGCCGCAAAAATCGATTGTAAGAGAATTTCGGGGTCAACCCGGTTTTGAAACTTCACCGGCTGAGAGGATACCCGTCCGATATGTGTTCCGCAAAAATCAGCGTTTTGAAATCCTTCGTTTCAAGAAGAAACCGAATTTATTCTCATTTATAATTATGCATTGAAAAAATATTTTTTTTACCTTTATTCTGTCCAAATGACAAGTTAGGTGAGGTTAATAACAGAACATCAGCTTAAACAACAGAAGGAAGAAGGTGATAAGCAAACGGGTTATTGTTAAGTATGTTATCCCCATTATCCTGATTTCGGGCGGTATTCTTGCGCTTCATTCCATTGAGAAAGTTAATTACCTCCTGTTTCATACCCTTATCGAATTCTTTTCAATTATCGTCGCTTTTTCGTTGTTCATCATCACCTTGAATTCGAGAAGGATGCTCGACAATAATTACCTGTTATTCTTTGGTATCGCTTCATTGTTCATTGGCTTTCTCGACCTGATGCACGTCATTACCTATGCCGGAATGAACATTATTCCCCCGGGAAATTTTTACGCTAACCAGTTTTGGGTAGCCACCCGAATTTTAGAAAGCCTGACCCTGATCACCGGTTTTCTTTTCCTTTCCCGGAACATCAAACCCTGGTTTTGGTTTATTTTTGGCATCTACACCGTCATTACAGCCCTGATAATCCTGAGTATCCTGGTATTTAAGAATTTCCCGTCCTGCTATATCGAAGGCGTGGGACAGACTAAATTCAAAATATACAGCGAATACCTGATCATTCTGATCCTCTTTGCCGCCCTGTTGATCCTCAGAACAAGACGCAGTTATTTTGAAAAGGACATTTATTATTATATCGGCCTGTCGATAGCATTTACCATCCTGAGTGAATATATGTTCACCCTGTATTATTCAAATTTCGGATTGTTTAACCAGTTGGGGCACTATTTCAAATTACTGTCTTTCATTTTAATCTATAAAGCCAATATTGAAACAGGATTTATCAGACCCACGAGGGTTATATACAACAGCCTCGTTAAAAGCCAGGATGATATCGACCGGATTAACCAGGAATTGAGAGAACAGGTAGCAACAAGAGACAAGTTCTTCTCCATCATCGCACACGATTTGAGAAGCCCATTGGCTTCCATTATCATGGCTTCTGAAGTGATGCATAAAAAAGTTGTCGCGTTCAAACCCGAGACCATTACCCGGTACGCTGATAACATTTATAATATCTCTAAAAACACGTTCACCCTGCTGGAAAACCTCCTTGAGTGGTCACGCTTTAAAAGCGGCGCTATCACGGTTACTTTTTCAACCTTTAACCTAAAAGATATTGTTAACCGGGTACTTAGCCTCTATCACCAGACCGCCGTAAATAAAAATATCGAAATTATATCCGGAATTGACAGCAACACACACGTGTATGCTGATATTGACATGGTAAATGCGGTACTGAGAAACCTTATCTCAAACGCCCTTAAATTTACACCCGAAGGTGGTCGCATCAGTGTAAGATCTGAAGATGCAGGCGACTTCATCCAGGTCCGTGTGTCGGATACCGGGACCGGGATCAAACCGGAAAAACTGACAAATCTCTTTGACGTTGCCAAAGTACATTCCGAGAGGGGAACGGCCAACGAAAAGGGCACCGGTCTCGGCCTTGTCTTATGTAAAGATTTCGTAAATGAGAATGGCGGAATTATTACAGTTGAAAGCAACCCGGGCCAGGGCAGTACCTTTATCTTTACATTGAAAAAAGAACCGCATCACGATTCTTAAACCACCCCACGCCTTAACCACTCATTTAGAGTCTTCGCTCACCGGTTTTCGAAACCGGATGCACCAACCGGATCCGGACAAAACAGTTACTCTGTCACCAGTCCTAGCCAAATCATCCCGCTTTTAGCAGATTATGTTCTTTGCACAAACCTCTTTAACAGCATTATTCAAAGTGCCGCGTAACGGATGATAGAAAACTATTTTGCATCATAAGGATCTCACATAACCCCATTGACCTTGACTTTATGCTATTTTGTTATATATTTGCTTTTCGAAATGTATATAAATTGCGTTACTTTTAACACTTGATTTGCACGAAAACAACCACCATTATACACGTTTATTAAATCTGACTATATGCCAGATATGAAAAGACAGAATATAAAGGAAGGTATTACTAATATCCTTGAAAGTAAAACAATACTAATAGTTGAAGATGATGATTTCATTTTCAACCTGCTTGAAGTTATGTTAACCGACACCGGCATTAATATGATGCACGCAGGCGACGGTGAAATAGCCATTGAGCTTGTCAAAAACAATAGAGTAGACCTGATCCTTTTAGATATCAGGCTTCCCGGAGAGAATGGCTTTGAAATATTTGAGAAAATCAGGAAGATGAAGAGCCAAATACCGGTCGTAGCCCAGACGGCCAACCATATCCCGGAAGAACGAGATAAATTTTTAAAAGCAGGCTTCAATGATTACCTTACAAAACCCATAGATTACGAAACAATTCACAGCTTGATTTATAAACTTATCGGTAATTAACTACCAGAATCGGGATAGATGAAAACCATCTTCCCTGACTATATCACACTACAAACCACTAATTAAGGCAATCTCAGAATTTTTTACCTTTTAACCGTTAGCCCGGAAATCTTACACGCCTGCTTATAAAATCATCTAACGGGATCTGATTAGTCGTAGATTTTCCATAAATTGTCAGGGATATACACCATGAATTAAAGCCCATGAACCGATACAAACCTTTCCGTCTATCATTCTTGATATTACTGGTGATTTCGGTCATCATGTTATCGTGTACATCACACCAGCGATGCTATATAGTGACCATCGGAGATCAGAATTCAACCGGTAACCAGTCCTGGGTAAACAAACTCAGGGAAAAGATCCCCGATGACAAGGTCCTGAATTTTTCTGTTCCGGGAAATACTTACGGGTTTAATAACCAAGACAATGAGAAGTTAAATACGGTAAATAACATTGATAACTATCTTGACAGTGCCCTTGATTCCGTCGGCGGACATAAGATCGATTACCTTTTCATCGCCCTTGGAACCAATGACTGCCAAAGCACCTATGACGGGCAGCTCCCCATGGTACCGGATCATCTGCGGGAACTGATTCGGAAGATCAATGCCTTCCCTGGTTTCAAAAGCCGCCCGCCTCACATCATCGTTTTGTCACCGGTGCCTTTCGGACCCGACTCCATTCTGCCGGCAAGGTATAAAGGCGCCGATGAAAGGGTAAAATACCTATTGCCCTATTTCAGAGACATTACCCATAACAGTCGCTGCGATTTTATCGATATCTACAGCCGGCTCAAACCCGACTTTAACAGGTTCAGTCCCAACGGTATCCATCTGAATGAAAAGGGACAGGCATTTGTTGCTGATACTGTGTTCAATTATATTGAAGTTGGAGAGAAGAGGTGATTCCCTGCGCTGGGCTCCGCGGGACACGGTATGTAAGTGGAAGCTGAGAGATGATGGCGGGGGTCCACGGAGTGGCCTTAATTATCGTAGCCATGGACACGTCCTTGGTACCTGTGGGCAGGAGAGAAATTAACCGGCACTAATTCCGTGTTATCGAAAATTATTGCCGGTTACAATCATTGATAGTCATCAACATGCAAAAGCAACAGGCCATTACGCTATGCCTGTGCCATTGATACTTTTGGATAAGCCGCCAGGCTCCATATAGAGAAAATCATCATCACAAATCCGACGGCCAGAAAATTCCACAGGGCACCCGCATTGATACTAAAACCAAGTATCCATGGCGAAATGAATACCCATATTCCAATTACGAGATCAACCCATTCTTCCCAGAAGCGCCGGTCGCTTAATGCCCAGATTGAAAAGACAAATACGATTGCACCAAAGAGAAATGCGTCCCATGAGTAGGACATCCTGGCATAACCAAACAACCAGGGGTTAATAAATAACCAAATACCTGTGATGAGTGTTACCCAGTCTTGCCATCTTAATGAACGGTTTTTCATTGTAGCTCCTCCTTTCATTTTATATAAAACTTTTTTGCACCTTCATTATAGCAAAAACCATACATTAGCCTGAAAATCGGACATTTCGCTCATTTTGACATCAAAAATGTAGGACGTTTTCTACACTTTTTAACATATAAAAAGCAACCCGGAAGGATATAACCAGCTATGAGACAACTCCATATAACATATAGCTATGGCATTTGTATTGCGAAGCTAAATCAACACTTGTTAAAATAGTTTAAAAACAGCCACATAATATTAAAAGAGAACCGGCTCAATGACCTGTTAGTTTTTCAATAACCATGTAAGGGCCGCCTCAGGGGTGGAAAAAACTTTCTGAAAATAATTTGGATTACTGGTCCTTTGTGCAGCAATAAGCGAGATGGCTGTTTCCCTTGGAGCGGTTTGGATATAAGCGGCTTTCACTGACGAGAACCCCTTTAGTTGTTCATCTATAGTACTGAAAAACAGGGGCAATTCCTTCTCATTGAAGG
>DASQZK010000088.1:0-2633 GCA_035638735.1 Bacteroidales bacterium | reverse complement strand
TGTAGATTTTATTGGTTTACCGAGAAGTGTGGCCGATGTGCAATCCTCTACCCCAATGGTAACATAATCGCCCGGATGGTAGCCTGACGCGGGGAAAACGACGACTTTATTTTGCGTTGTACGGCCGAAAAGATGAAGATCTGACTTTTTAGAGAATCCCTCTGTCAGCACCTCGAAGTGTTTTCCAAGGTCTTTTTTCTTGCTTTCCAGCGACAGGTGGTTTTGCAGTTCAATAATTTCGTTAAGCCGCCGGGTTTTTGTTTCTTCCGGTACATCATCCGCGTATTTCCTGGCAGCCAGCGTGCCGGGGCGTTCCGAGTATTTGAACATAAATGAGAAATCGAAGCCGGTATCTTCCATCAAACTGAGGGTTGCCTGGTGGTCATCTTCAGTCTCTCCGCAGAAACCGGCAATAATATCGGTGGATACGGAAGCCGCCGGGATGATTTCCCTGATAGCCCTGATCCTGTCGAGGTAATCGGCCCGGGTATACCGTCTTTTCATGCGCGATAATACGGCATCACTGCCTGATTGTACCGGCAAATGTATGCTTTTGCATATATTAGGGTAGCGGGCTATGGTTTCCAGCACATTGTCGGACATGTCTTTCGGGTGTGAGGTTGAAAAGCGAACGCGCAGCCGGGGATCGAGCCTCGCTACATTTCGGAGAAGAGACGGGAAATCAGCCTCCTGGTCATTAATGCTGTCGGACCAGTTGTAGGAATCAACATTTTGTCCCAGCAGGGTAACCTCGTGATACCCTGCATCAATAATTTCGCTGACTTCGTGCAGAATAGTCTGTGGATCCCTGCTGCGTTCCCTTCCCCTGGTGTAGGGAACCACGCAGTAGGCACACATGTTGTTGCAGCCGCGCATGATTGAAATGAAGGCCGATACATGGTTCTTGTCGAGGCGTACCGGGCTGATGTCACCGTATGTTTCTTCCAGCGACAGGAGCGTGTTCACCCCTTTCTCGCCGTGGCCGGCGGCATTGATGAGCCTGGGCAGATCACGGTAGGCGTCGGGCCCTACCACCAAATCAACAACCTTCTCTTCTTCCAGCAGCTTGTCTTTCACCCTCTCTGCCATACATCCTATGACGCCCATGATAAGCCCGGGGCTACCCTTTTTATAATGTGCAAGGTTATCAAGACGTCCGCGGATTCTCTGCTCTGCATTTTCCCTGATGGAACAGGTGTTGAGCAGAATCAGGTCCGCCATAGACGGATCATCGGTCATTTCGTAATCCGCCCGTGTCAGGATGGATGCCACCACTTCACTGTCGACAATATTCATCTGGCAACCGTAGGTCTCTATATATAATTTCGATTTTTTCATGGATACCGATTGAATTTTTTTAGCGGTGCAAAGTTACAACTTATGTAAGTATGTTTTACAATACCCCGGCAAAACCAAATCGCGCGCTTAAACAGACAGCCTGTTGGGGTGGTGAATTTGAGATTTCGCTTGAAACACGGACCTTCCGCCCTGCCGGCAGCTGGCATCTTATCACCTCATGCCGTCATGCCCACAGTGCCTGGACACCAAGCGTATGGGACAAAGCCGTTGCTTCTCACTGCCATGGCTGTTCCGGGCCCGACATCTGCGCAACGGACATTCCATTTTCGGTACAAAATAAAAAGCCTTTTAAAATGTGTGCGTAATTTTATATTTTTGCTTGAGTTTTTTTAAATTGAACGTTAAACTAATAGTGTATGTCAGGTCATAGCAAATGGTCAACCATTAAACGTAAAAAGGGAGCGGCAGACGCCAAGCGGTCAAAAATGTTCTCCCGCATTGTGAAGGAAATAAGTGTATCAGTTAAAGAGAGCGGACCTGATCCTGAAGCTAATCCGCGTCTTCGCGTTGCCATCCTGAATGCCAAGGGTGTTAATATGCCGAAAGACAATATTCAGCGTGCCATTTCAAAGGCAGAGAAGGACGATGCCATTCTTCAGGAAGCGACCTACGAAGGTTACCTGCCTCATGGTATTGCCGTCTATATCGAAACACTTACAGACAATCACATTCGGACAGTGTCAAACATCAGGGCGATATTCAATAAACGGAGTGGGAACCTGGGCACTAACGGTTCACTGAGTTTTCTTTTCGACAGGAAAGGTGTTTTTAACGTCCCGAAAGGCGATCTGGACCCGGACGAGTTTCAGCTCGAGATCATCGATGCCGGTGTGGAAGATTTCCAGATTGAAGACGATATGTTCATCATTACTACGCCTCTTGAAGAATTCGGTAACGTTCAGAAAAAGCTTGAAGAACTGGGGGTAGAACCGGAAACGCAGGAATTACAGAGGATACCTAATGATACCAAGGAGCTGCCTGCCGAAGAAGCATTGAAGATCCTGAAGATCATTGAAGAATTTGAAGATGACGACGATGTGCAGAATGTATTCCATAATCTCGAAATTACCGATGAGGTAATTGCTGCGATGGAAGACTGACCGGATCTGCAACAGCTGTCGTGAATGGATTGATTTTACAGGGGAAGCTGTGTCAAAAGTCAAATTGAAAATAGCCTGAACGTTCCATACCGGCGATCCTGCTTCTGATACAACTTCTCCTGACTTTTAGTTAAGCCTTATCACCTGATCGGTTCTGATCCATTATGCCGGGTG
>DASQZK010000087.1:0-10743 GCA_035638735.1 Bacteroidales bacterium | reverse complement strand
TGAAACATTTCCCTGGCAGGAAATGGTTCCTGATCAGTCCCTGATTTTGAATGAGAATCCGGCAGATTCTGCTTATATGGTAAGTGCCATCGGGGGGGCGAAAGATTACATTTTAGTCTATACACCAATGGGCCGGCCTGTTCAGGTTAATCTGAACACATTGAACACACCAAAGGTTAAGGCCTTCTGGTTTAATCCGAGAAGCGGGAAATATCTCTTTATCGGGGATTATTCCAATTCTGAAACCCCTATTTTTAAGCCGTGGTCATTGGGAAGAGGCAGTGATTTTGTTCTTGTAATACTGGATAAGGATTCCAGTTTTCTTCTTCCTGGAATGATGGGAGAATGATAGTCGGTTAGCTATCAAAGATACTTCACATGACATCTGATGATATCGCACTAAACAGACTCTATAATCAGAGTATTGCCGGATCAGGTCCGCAAACTCCCGCAGGGTTGGTGGATTATATGGGTGCCATGCAAGCCCAGGATTTTGCCATGGCAAAATGGGCCATAGGTGTCCGGATGCCCTGGCTGACCATGCATGATGTGGACGCAGTTATCGACACGGGAGAAATACTGAGAACCCATATATTACGTCCGACCTGGCATTTTGTGTCAGCAACAGTTATCCGTCCTTTTTTAAAACTGACCGCCCCGCGTATCCTTGCTTCGATGACCTCCAGGCACCGGCAACTTGAAATCGACGACAAACTGGTTTCGCGCAGTAATAAGCTTATTACAGCGATCATTCTAAAAAACGGTCATGCAACAAGGAATGAACTGGTGGCTGCTTTTAAAAATGGACATATTCCACTCGATAACAACCGTGCAGCCCATCTATTGTTAATGGCTGAATTGGGTGGACTTATCTGTTCCGGGAAGAGCAGGGGCGGAAAACCGACCTATGCACTCTTTGAAGAACGCGTTCCACGGCAACCTGTATTAACAAGGGAAGATGCACTCGCCTTGCTTACAGGAAAGTTCTTTGTTAGCCACGGACCGGCTACTATTCAGGATTTTGCCTGGTGGTCCGGATTGCAGATGAAAGAAGCCCGGCAAGGGCTTCAACTGGTTTCAAGCCGATTGTTATGTGAAAAAATTGGGGCGGATGAATATTGGTTTGCAGGCGATCCGGATCGAAAACTTACCCCCGGTCATTGTTCCCTTTTGCCTGCCTGGGACGAATTTCTGGTGAGTTATAAGGACCGGACAGCTGTGTTGCCGGATATGCATCATAAAAACGTTGTTTCATCAAATGGTATCTTTCATCCGGTTATTGTCCAGGACGGTAAAGTTATTGGCAAATGGAGAAAAATCAAGATCAAGGGAAAGTTAACTATTGAAATAAGCCTGTTTCACAAAGTTACCCCTGGCCAGAAAAAAATGATTTATCGTGCCGTCACCAGCCTTGCCCGTTTTCATGATCTTGCAACCGATATTCAATACGGGGTCTATTCCGGAAACTAGGATCATCGGTTTTCCTTTCACCCTTTTTTATCCGTAATTTGCAGTTTTCTGTAGTTATTTTAACGTTAATACAGGCATAATGGGACACGAAATCGTAGCCGAGGTAAGCCGGACCATGAAAAGCCATGGAAATGAAAAAAACCGGCTTTCGGGTCAAAGATATTTTAAGGAAACGGTCAGACTATATGGAGTGAAGGCTGCCGATGCCCATAAGGTCAGTAAGGCTCTTTTCCCCGGGGTCAAAGACTTGCCGAAACATGAAATTTTTGAGATCTGTGAGCAGCTTTGGCAAACCGGCTACATCGAGAACGCTTTCGTGGCCTGTGACTGGTCCTATAACCTGAAGAAACAATATGAATCGTCCGATTTTGACATCTTTGAGAAGTGGGTCAGCCGGTATGTGACCAACTGGGCTTCCTGTGATACGTTGTGTAATCACACAGTTGGCGAATTTATCGAGCAATTCCCCGGATTCATTACACCATTAAAAACCTGGGCCCGGTCAGATAATATGTGGATGCGGCGTGCTGCTGCAGTAACGTTTATAGTCCCTGCCCGAAAAGGTAAATTCCCTGATGAGATTTTCGAAATTGCAGATATCCTCCTTACCGATAAAGAAGACCTGGTTCAAAAAGGATATGGCTGGATGCTGAAAGCAGCCAGCCAGGCCCGGCCATCCGAAGTTTTTGACTACGTGATGAAAAACAAGGTGGCCATGCCCCGAACTGCATTGCGATATGCCATTGAGAAAATGCCGGCTGATAAGCGAAAACAAGCTATGGAGAAACTTTGATTTTACGAGGCTAAGAAAATAAAGAAGAGATTTCGCTATTTTACCCCACTTTATTATCTTAGATCTAACTTTGAACAAGATTTTCAGTTCACTATACAGAAATTTATAACTATTCGGAAAATGCAAGTTTATTCTCCAAGACCACTTTCAAAGCCAGGTCTTCTTCAGCGGCTTTTTCACAAACAACTTAAAGAAAATGCTATTATTGAGATTAACAATCTTTTGGCGGAACATGAGGGTGATATATCCGCGATAAATAGTGATAACATTATTGAAATTGCCGGGCGCTATCATGTAGATCTAAAAAGGAAATTCAAGGAAGCAAGGTTGGCGCTGTTCAGTGATTTCCTTAAAGGCTGTTTAGCCGATAATAAATTGGATGGAAAGGAAATGAATAACCTGAAACATCTGCAGGTGATATTATTTCTGACCGAGTCGGATGCAAAGGCTCAAATTCAAACAGTTACCGAGGCACTCTATGAGAGTCATATAAAGGAATCTGTAAGCGATGGCAGGTTAAGTACTGGTGAAAAAGAAAACCTCGCACGCCTGAAAAAGGATTTATTCATACCTGATGATATAGCAGAGAAACTCTACACCACAAATGCCAGCGAAATACTCCAGCGCTTTATCGACAAGGTCATTTCAGATGCACGCCTGTCACCCGGAGAGGAAACCGAGCTGGACGAGATTGCAAAAAGTCTCGGTATTGAAGTGAAAATGGATGAGAAGACGGCGGCAGTACTCGACCGCTATCGGTTATACTGGCAGATCGAAAATGGCAAATTACCGGAAATTACCCCGGATATTAATATCCAGAAATCAGAATCTCTCCATTTCAAAGGCTATGTGAATTGGCTCGAACAGCGAAAGGTAACCCGTAGAATCAATTATTCCGGCCCGACGGCCCGTATTAAGATAGCCAGGGGTATTTATTACCGGGCAGGAAGTATGGCCATTCAGCCAGTTTCAGAAGATGTGTGGAGAAGGATTGATTCGGGGATGATCTACCTGACGAATAAGCGTTTAATTTTCATGGGTGAAAAAGGGAATAAGACGATACGGTTGAATAAGATACTCACTATAAATCCTTTCCAGAACGGCGTTGATATACAGAAAGACACCGGGAGAAGCCCATTCCTTGAATTTAACCATGAGGTAGACATTTTTTCCATGACGATGGTCCGGTTGATGGATGAATGCTAATCACTGGGCATCCTGATAAACTGTAAATCAGATTAGAAGGTTATTCCTTTTATCAACGGTGAATAGTTCAACAAAACAATAATTAGGATGTTTCTACGATATGACTATCCTAAAAAGGCATGTCTATGAGAACGCTCACCGGAATATTTCTCACACTGGTTTTGATCATCTTTTTCGGACATTGCTCTAAAGACATCCCGGAAAAAGAAGTCCCCGGCACCATCGACAAGGATACCCTTGAAGCTTTCGTACCTAAAGAGCATCCTATACAGGTCCAAAATGATGGGGGAGAGGCTGTGTTCTGGAATACGGACAATGATAGCATTTTTGTACCACGGGGTGTTAATTATTTCTGGATCGTTTCTGCCAATGGCGGGTACCAGGATCGTTTTTTCGGCCTTGGCATCTTTGACCGGGTAAGGATACGGGCCGATTTCAGGAGTTTAAAAGAGAACGGTTTCAATGTCGTCAGGATCTTTTTCGACAGTTGTAATGATGATCCGATATGCATAGGCAACCCGGAGGCAAACGGCCTGAATGGGAGCTACATCGATAACATTGTGACAACGATGGAGATTGCGAAGGAAGAAGGTCTTTTCCTCATGCTTACATCGAACGATCTTCCCGGCCAGGGCGGGTACTGGGACATGGTTGACCGGGGTGTGAATGATAACTTCGGCCCTTATCGTAATGCGAATTATCTTACCGGTAGTGGGGTAGAGGCAGCTGTGACTTATTGGGGTGATGTTATGAGAGCCCTTGCCGATCGTGACGCACCCTTTGAGTCAGTTTTTGCCTGGTCGTTGCTAAATGAGCAATGGTACATCACTAATGAGCCACCTTTCAGCCTTTCATCAGGCATGGTAACGTGCGCCAACGGGAATACATACGATATGGGCAGTCAGGCTGACAAAAAGGCTATGGCTGTTGAGGGTATGGAATACTACATCAGGAGAATAAGAGACACCATTGACAACTACGATCCCAATGCTCTTGTAACCATGGGTTTTTTTGTACCCGATTATCCGAACCCGATGCGTGCAGGCGATTTCAGGTATGTTGAAACAGCCGGATTATTAAATACAGGGCCACTCGATTTCTTTGATTTCCACGCTTATCCCGGGGTTGAACCGCTGGGAAAAATTGCCGAAAATTTTGGTATGATTGGTTATACCTCGAAGCCTGTTATCATGGGCGAGTTCGGTGCATTTCTGAATAATTATTCTGATCAGGCCGATGCCATAGATGCCATCCAGGCATGGATGGCCGAATCGTGCCAATATGGCTTCGATGGCTGGATTTACTGGGGGTTGTACAGGGCACCAATTGGTATAGGTGATGCTACCTGGGGATTCATGGATAATGATCGTGAGATAATGGATGCAATGGCCCCCGTCAATTTTCCGGATGCCTGCGATCCCTCTCTGTTGCCACCACGAAATATTGCGGTCGGAGCTTTGACAGATGCTTCTGCTTTTCTCTCCGATCAGACTCCCGGAATGGCGGTAGATAATGATCTTTCCACACAATGGGGTTCCGGTGACTATGCACCGCAATGGTTGAAGATAGATCTTGGCAGCGATCATCCGGTCGGTACCATTAAACTGCATGTTGCCCAATACCCCGCAGGTATTACGGTGCATAAACTTGAGGCTGGGAGCACTGGGTGGGACTGGGTCACTCTGGATACGTTTTCCGGAAATACCAAGGATGGTGATGTCCTGTCCTGGACGTCAGATGGCGGGACTGAATCTTATCGGTTTATTATAATTACAACCGGTGAAAGTCCGTCGTGGGTTTCCTGGCGGGAAGTTGAAGTGTTTGAAGATATCCTCCCGTGAGCTTGTCTCTAAAATCAATTATGAAATCATATTGCTGCCGGATTCGATTGGGGTGCCACACCTTTTGGGTCACGAAAGTGCATAGTTTGGGGATTCTTGTTTTTAAGTTGGTCTGTTTTTTGATTGGGGCCCCACCCCCGCCGACCAAACCGACCAACCCTTTATCACTTTCACCCCCAAATCTCCGTGTCCGATTCCGGACATTTTGACGAAAATTTGACGAATGTAAATGACAAAAAAACAAACGTATTGATTAAT
Organism: Bacteroidales bacterium; assembly: GCA_035638735.1. Lineage (GTDB taxonomy): Bacteria > Bacteroidota > Bacteroidia > Bacteroidales > DASQZK01. The sequence goes on along the minus strand of DASQZK010000087.1, from coordinate 5,175 downwards.
TGGTGTTTATGTGTATGACTATGATCGGGGTGAACAGGAACTAAATCATACTTTTAGGTGATGCCTTTGATAAAATTTTACTTCGAAATATAATATTAATTCTACCTCCATTTAAACAATGGTTCGTTAAACTTTAACATGAAAATCTGATTTTCAATGAAATAAGTGTCGAAATAATTTAGTTAAGTCCCTGATAATCAGTAACAAAATAGATTAACCATAATCTGTTGTTAAAAATACATTGTGTAAAAGTTATACATTTATGTGTAAATATTACTCGGCGCTTGAGAAGTATATTGTTATACTTTCTCCACCTAATCATATACTTGATCAGGAAGCCCTTAGGGTCGTCAGTTCCTCGCCTGACTGGACTCCCGGTTATTTTGAGGGCAAACCGGTGGCCGTTTTATTTACTTTTCCCATCAATTTTGCACTGGAAGATCCCCAAAAATGGAAATCCAGAAAAGGCAAATACAAAAGATGAATGTGAATTAGACCGAAGTCGGTCTTTTTGTGTAATAATTATACAGTGATTGTGTATTTATTACTCAATCCAATTATCCTGGCAACGCATTCGTGTGCTTCGAATAATAGGAGATTTAAAATACCTGACCTTTTTATCCTGGAGAATACACGGATATTTATTTTAAATGGATTCATCTCCCGGGTTTATAAAAAATACCTATCTTCGTTAACGATATAATTGATCCCTGTAACCTACAGGTGATTTGAATGCTTTTGCCACTTGCAGGCTATTGGTTATCAACCGTATCTGCAAAAATCTTCATTTAGTTAATTTATGAAATCACTAATAAGGCATATCCTCAAAGATACATTCCTTGTCACTAAAATCAGGAACCGTTTCATCCCTTCCGTCCAGGTATCGCAACGCCAGTTATACCATTACTACCGGGAGCTGGCAAGTAAAAAGGCATTGCCGGCATTGTCGGATACCGGCTTTCGGGTCTTCTCGCAGTATGAAGAAGATGGCAAGTTGCTCTTCATTTTTTCTGTGATAGGTATGGAAAATAAGCAATTCATCGAGATAGGGTCGGATGATGGTGTCAATAGCAACTCGGCCAACCTGTATTTCAACTTTGGGTGGTATGGTTTATTTATCGATGGGAACCCGAAAAGCATAAAGCGGGGTAAAAAATTCTTCAGTAAATACCCGCATCCACTGTTTTATAAGCCTAAATTCGTAAACGCCAAAGTGACCCGGGAGAATATTAATCAGCTTGTTGCGGAAGCTGGGTTTAAGGGTGAAGTTGGTCTGTTGTCTATCGATATTGATGGCAACGATTATTGGATTTGGGATGCCCTGGAAGTTGTCGATCCAAAAGTGGTGATCATAGAAACCCACAATGAATTCGGCCTAAATAATATTGTGGTTCCTTACGATCCGGATTATTTTTTTCCGGGTAAACACCCGGTCTATCATGGTGCCTCACCGGTGGCCATGACAAAGCTGGCCCATAAGAAAGGCTACCGGTTGGTTGGAGCCAACGAGCTTGGCTTTAATTTTATTTATGTCAAGCAGGGCCTTGCCGATGATCTCCTGCCGGAAGTCGCGGTGGATTCATTGTTGCAACACCCGTCAACAAAAGAAGCCTATAAGACGTTTATACCTATTAAAGATTGGGAATACCTTGAGGGGTAGTTGCATTTCAATGACAGAATGCTTTTACTCTTCATTTCCGTTTTTTTTTGTCAGGTAAGTCTCAAGTATAGTGTAGAGTTGGTTCTGTGAAATGGGTTTGGTAAGATATTCCGTAAAACCTTTTTTCTTACTTTTTTGAATTTCTTCAGGCATGGCGTAGGCCGATTGTGCAATAACTGGTATATCCGGATTTTTCTCCCGTATTTTGGTAATAATTTTATTTCCATCCATCTTGGGCAACCGGATATCAAGGAGTACCAGGTCGGGATTGATTTTATAAAAAAGATCGAGTGCTTGCGCCCCGTCATCAGCAGTAAAAAGTTCAGCATTTGTATCCTTCAACATGAATTGAATAATTTCGGTGCTGTAAAAATCATCTTCTGCCAGGAGTATCTTTTTTCCCGGAAATTGAGGTGAAATGTCCATGGCAGACTCTCTCATTTTTTTATGAGGGATAATATCCTTGCTTTTTTCAAGCTTTATGGTGAAAAAAAAGATAGAACCTATACCTTTTTCAGATTCCAGCCACATTTTACCGCCAAGTAGTTCGGCCAGGGCTTTTGAGATAGCCAGACCGAGTCCTGTGCCTTTCACCACATTTCTGGAAGTTTGTTCGCCTTGTTTGAAACGTTCAAAAATGGTTTCACCGTCCTTTTTGTTAATTCCGATACCGGTATCGCGGACAAAAAACACGATTTCTCCCGGTTTACGCAGTTCTTCGAAGCCAAATTCAATAAAGCCCTCCTCGGTATATTTAAATGCATTGCTCAACAGATTATGAAATATTTGGTGGAGACGATATTCATCACTTTTTATAACGAGGTTATCGCTTTCATTGGGGATCCGAAGACGTAAATCAATGTTTGATTTTTTTTGCCTTATGGCATAGCCTTCAACCTGATTCTTGATTTCCTTTAATACGTCAACCAAATTGATATCAGTGATACTAAGGCGTAATTCACTGGCATCAATCCTCGATATATCGACAATATCGTTAATCAGGTGCAGAAGCTGGATGCCAGACTGATAAATAGTATCGAGCTGATGTTTATGTTGATCATTTTCTAATTCATCTTTCAGAATTTCGGTGAAACCGAGGATGGAATTTAGAGGGGTACGTATTTCATGAGACATGTTGGCAAGAAAAGTGGCTTTGAGATTTGCGGCCTGTTCGGTCTCTTGTTTTGCCTTCATCAGTTCCTTTTCCCGTTCTTTCAGGTTGGAAATATCTTTTACGATATAGGAATATGCTACAATGCCACCGTTTGAATCCATTACAGGTGAAATGGTTACAGACACGGGAATTGTTGTACCGTCCTTTTTTCTATGAACAGACTCAAAATTTTTAGCGTCCTTTCCTTTTAGAATATTATTTCTGAATGAGGTATTCTTTTCTTTGCCGGCATTAGCAATGTATTCGAAACAGGATTTACCGGTAATGTCCTCAGCACTAAACCCGTAAAATTTAGCTGCTCCGTCATTCCAGGTAAGAATTATTCCTTTGGCAGATACACTATATATGGCATCCTTGGTCGATTCAATGATGGATGCCAGGTGGTGTTGGGCCTTTAATTCCTTACTGACTTCGGTTATATCCTGGATCAGCATGGCAAATGAATTTTCCTCATGTGTAAAGTAGAGTATTCTAAAATATTTTTCGATTGAAGGAAAATACCTGTCTTCCCGAATCGATTTTCCCGTCAGCGCTGACTTTCCTGCTTTTTTGAAATCCTGGTAAAATGAATCAAAGTGACTTAATTGGGATACTTTTTTATTCTTGAGCTGGCTAATTTCAACCTCCATCAATTCTTCATAAGCGTGATTGGCTTCAATGAGCTTGAAGTCGACCACTTTATCTGATGTATTCCTGATAACTTCGAAGAGGGCAAAGCCGTTGTCCATTTGTTCGAACAGTTGCTTGTATTTCTTCCATTTTTCCGATTCCTTGATAATTCGTTGAATCCTGTATTTCTCGGTGACATTAGTGAAGGTGATCACCACGCCGTCAATCTTATCATCAAAAGTGCGATAGGGCAGGATGCGCATCCAGTAGATATCGTCTTTGCCTTTCGAAATTTCTTTCTCGACCGGGGCTAGTTTTTCAAGCACTTTGGAAATGTCCGAGAAAAAATTCTGATCCAGGAAGTTTACTCCGAAATCTTTGATGCTGCGACCAATGTCGCTATCCTGAAGGTTGACGATATTTTTAATCTCGGGAGTGAATCTCTTAACCTTCATATTCTTATCCAGGAATAATGTACCTATTTGAGTACTCCGGAGAAAATTATTTAAGTCGTTGTTAATTGAGGTTACTTCATCAATTTTTCGGATTAGTTCAGTATTTGATGTTTCAAGTTCTTCGTTGAGTGATTGCATTTCCTCCTTTGATGTCTCCAGTTCCTCGTTGGTACTTTGTAACTCTTCGTTCGTAGACTGGGCTTCTTCATTTGCCGATTTTAGCTCTTCGTTGGAGGTTTCGAGCTCTTCAATAACATTATTGAGGTATTCATGTGTTTCTTCAAGTTCCAGCTCCAATTGGCGAATATATTCTGCTGTATCTTTTTGTTGATCATAAAGCTGGTTATCAGGTAAATCAAGTAAAGCGAGGGAAGGTTCGATGGTCACGATTAGGAGTCCCTTGAAGGCCGCTGGTTTCAAAATTGGCGTGATAACCAGGTCGACATGCTCGGAACGGTTGGAAATATGTACCTTAATATTTTGCACTTCGGTTCGTCTCCATTCAGAATTTACTTTTCGCAAGGCATTCGATAATGGAATCTTAAGTCCTTCACGTGCGACATTTAAAATATTCTGATTTGGTTCTCCGACATGAAAAGCGAAGTAGTTGTCACACTTACCGAGTGAGTATTGAATGTCACCTCGCTTGTCGGTGATCAGGAACGGATGCATGTAACCGGTCAATGCTTTTTTCTCGGCAAATTCCCTGATGGTCACTCTCTTCCTTTCGGTACGAAACTTTGTTTCAGTCAATTTTTCTTGATCACCCTGAGAGCGGGTATGGGACAGGTATTCAGTGATGACTTTTGGGTTATTTTTCTTCTGAAAAATTTTTTCTTTACGGTCAATTGTTATAAACAAATCATCCTTAATTGATTGAGATTCGGAATTTCCTAAAAACAGGTAGCCTTGAGGTAGCAGGGCATAGTGAAAAACATTCATAAGGTGTTTCTGAATGCTGGGTTCCAGGTAAATGAGCAGGTTTCGGCAACTTATGAGATGCAGTCGCGAAAAAGGAGGATCTTTTATGGTACTGTGTTCCGCGAATACAATCATATCGCGTAAATCTTTATGAACCTGGTATGTAGAATCCCTTTTTTCGAAATATTTGGAGAGCAGTTTTTGAGGCACATCTATCTCTATATTATTAGGATAAATACCAGTTCGTGCGGTATTGAGAGCGGTTTTATCAATATCTGTTGCAAAAAACTGAATATCGGTCCTGATCCTGTGTTTCTCTAAATATTCTTTTAGCAGTATGGCCAATGAATAAACCT
>DASQZK010000086.1:0-9591 GCA_035638735.1 Bacteroidales bacterium | reverse complement strand
AAACAGTATGGGGTGGCAAGCGTTTCTTTTACTACTACATGATCACGGGTCTGGGCGCAGCTTTTCTACACGAAGTCGTACTTCATTTTGAGATCGCCAACGCACTCGCCCAGGCCAAAGAAACCTTCGGTATCGATAAATTTACACCGCAGATCGTGGAGCAACTGGCCAGGAGCAATACACCGCTGGCCCAAAAAGTAGCCAGGGGACTTTATGTTCCTACTATTGGCGCCTCGGGAGCCGTCTTTGGCGTTTTGCTTGCCTTTGGCGTCTTATTCCCCAACACCCAATTGTTCCTTCTCTTCCCCCCCATACCCATCAAAGCTAAATACTTTGTTATTGGCTATGGCGTGCTTGAACTCTATCTCGGTATTTCCCAACCCGGAAGTAACATCGCACATTTTGCCCATATCGGAGGTATGCTGTTTGGCTTTATCCTGCTGAAAATTTGGCGACAGGACAAGAACAAATTCTATTGATTGCTTAACGGAAGAGGACTGCTTCTATGAATATAATGGATGAAATAAAGGCTTCGTTCAAGACAGGAAGTACATTAACCAGGCTCATTTATGTAAACCTCGGCGTGTTCCTGCTTATCCAGATCGCCATGATCTTCCTGCATCTGTTCAATGCCGGCGACGTGCTTTATGAAGCCATCAACTGGCTTGGCGTACCGTGGGACTTGCATACCCTCATTTCCAGGCCATGGACCATCATCACCTATATGTTCGTGCACGAGAACTTCCTTCACATCCTCTTTAACCTGTTATGGCTCTACTGGTTTGGAAAAATATTCCTTTCCTACCTCAGCGAAAGGCAACTCTTAAGCGTTTACATCCTCGGAGGCATTGCCGGCGCTCTTCTTTACATCATCTCCTATAACATCTTTCCCGGACTGTACCAGCAAAACCCGGCAGTCATCGCCATCGGCGCCTCCGCTGCCATTATGGCCATTGTAATTGCCATTGGCACGCTGATGCCCGATTATAAAATTTATATCGTATTCCTTGGACCGGTTAAGATCATTTACGTAGCACTTGCCGGATTTATTCTTTCATCGCTTTTGGATTTTTCCGTGAATACAGGGGGCAAAATTGCACACATCGGCGGTGCTGCCTTCGGTTATTTTTTCACAATCAGGTATAAAAACGGAAGGGACATTACCATGGGGTTCTCACGATTTATCGACCGGATTTTTTACATTTTCAGACCCAGGAAAAAAATGCGGGTTACCCACAAAAGAACTGTATCAGACGACCTGGAGTATAACCGTATGAAGATGGAAAAACAACAGGAGATTGACCGGATACTCGACAAGATCTCTAAAAAAGGATATGACAGCCTCTCGGCTGAAGAAAAAGAAACGCTTTTTAAGATGAATAAATAATCATCTTTTAAATCTATCTGTCACTGTTGAAAAAACTGGCACATAAAATACTGGTCTACCTTAATGTTCTGGTAGCGGCAGGATTGGTTCTTGCATACCTTTCCACTGTCATATCACCGGCTAAAATATGGCCGCTGGCTTTCTTCGGACTGGCTTACCCTTACCTCTTCCTTGCAAATTTAATCTTACTGATTTACTGGATAGTACGCTGGAAAAAAACGGCCATTATATCCCTTTCCGTGATCTTAATGGGTGTCGGTTACATGAATGACTATTTCCCCCTGCTGGTAAGAAAAAATAAGAAATCAGATGCCGGTTCACACCACGAAATTAAAATCCTGTCGTACAACGTCAGAGCTTTTAATATTTATGAATGGCTGGCAGACCCGAATACGAATAAAGGTATTTTTAATTTTATCAGAAGTGAACATCCCGATTTGATATGCATCCAGGAATTTTATACCAATAACAATTCGACGCTCCGGCCGGAGAATGTCAATAAGATATTTGGCGAAACACCTTATCACCATATCCATTACATTATTAAATCAGGGAAAAACACAGGTTATGGTATTGCCACTTTCAGCAAATATCCTATCGTGGGCAAAGGGGTTATTTCGTTCGACCACAGCCGCAATGTAGCTATTTACACCGATATTGCCTTTGAGGACGACACCGTGCGTATATATAACAACCACCTTCAATCGATCAATTTCCGGTCGAACAATTACCAGTTTATCGACAGCCTTAAATTAAGGTACGATGAAAAACAACTCAAAGAATTACATGACATATCGTCGAAACTTAAACTCGCTTTCATCAAACGGGCCCGGCAGGCCGACAAAGTTTCGGCCAGTATCCGTCATTCACCTTATCCTGTTATTGTGTGCGGTGACTTTAACGACACCCCTGTATCCTACACCTACCATAAAATGAGCCGCGGTCTCGACGATGCCTTTATCAAAGCCGGGACCGGCATAGGTAACACTTACCTGGGCAGACTCTCCTTCCGGATCGACTACATCCTTTACAGCGGGGAATTTAAGGCGGTCGATTTTGAAAAGGTCGAAGCCCGACTTTCCGACCATTATCCGATTATGTCGGTACTTCGCAAATAGCTTAAACCCTTCGGGCTGTTCAGTTGTTAATACAAAACAAATCAATAAACGGAGGGATTATGGCTTTTACACTTGAGATTGGAAAGAAAGCTCCGGAATTCGAACTTCCGGCAACAGATGGCAAGACATATAAACTCAGCGATTTCAGCGACAAATACCTGGTTGTCTTTTTTACCTGCAATCATTGTCCCTATGTACTCGGTTCAGACGAAATAACACGGAAGACCGCTTCTGAATTCGCCGGAAAAGGAGTACGTTTCATCGCCATAAACGCCAACAGCAAAAACACTTATGAAGAAGACAGCTTCGAGAATATGGTAAAACGTATGGAGAATGAAAAATTTCCCTGGCTGTATCTTCACGACAAATCCCAGGCTGTGGCCAGTGAATACGGGGCTCTTCGCACCCCTCATTTTTTCGTGTTCGACGAGGAAAGGAAACTGGTTTACACCGGACGTGGTGTCGATAACCCAAGGGACGCCTCCAAAGTGACGGTGAACGATCTTGAGCGGACACTGGAACAACTCACCGGTGGAAAAGACATCGATATTCAGAAAACAAATCCTATCGGCTGCAACATTAAATGGGAAGGCAAAGACAAACACTGGATGCCGGCTGAAGCATGCGATCTCGTATGACAATAGTCTGAACTCATTCAGGCAGTTCCGTCCAGGGGCAAATCAGAGATATCGGCCAGACGGGCATGAAACCGTTCGGTAAGAATATGACCGGGAATATCATAGATGCCGGTCAGCGCACGCGTCATGATAACCGAATCGCTGGAACACACCAGCCCTTTTTCGATAGTTATAAGCTCATGATCGGGCGATTGTACAGTCCGTGCCGTCCCGCTGAGGTTATGTCCGGCCATAAAAGTGGTGAGTCTCGAGGCAAGCCTGCCACTGTTTGAGACGGGCTCGTCGAGAAAAAAGTGAAATTCACTGGACTGGTGAGATGTCATAAATTCCTCGACGAGTTCCAGCGTCCTCTCGAAAATTTTCTTATTACCAAAACGGCCGCGCAGTTCGCCGGCATCTCTGACAATACCATCGTCGGACACGTAAACCGGCCGGCCGGCCAGGTAATTGCCTATGGTAAACAGGATATTGTAACCATCGATGAAAAGCGGATCATCCCCTGCATCCCGTACGATTTTGGAACGCCTCAGTTCTGCGGAGGTACGATCGGAGACACCCCGGTATAAAAGCGACCGTTCCTGCCCGCTCAACTGGTACCTGTCACCTACAAGCTTTATGGTGGCTCTTTGAGGATATGAGCGATTAAGCAGAAAGCGGTAGTCTGTGGCTGCCTTAACGAAGCTATCCGAGAACATCTCCATACTCTCCTACCCCTGTCCCCTGAAATACTTCATGAACTGGACCCGCTGAAAAGCAGCCGGATTGCCTGTCTCATGATTGCTCATCATAGATCTGAAATCATCGGTCGATGAAAAGCCTCTGGAGTCCATCCATGTTTTAAGCTCATTGAGCATGACAACGGCATGATCAACCCCGTTTTTATAAAATGCCGAAGCAACCTGTACCACATCCGCACCAGCCAGGATCATTTTTATCATTGTCTTACCATCGTGAACACCAGTGGAAGCCGCCAGGTCGCACGACACATGATCGTGCATAATGGCTATCCAGCGCAGGGCATTGGTGTAATCAGAGGCACTACTTAACACACTTGAGGTGGTGATTTCCATGGTATCGATGTCAATGTCCGGACTGTAAAACCGGTTGAATAAAACAAGTCCGCCAATGCCCGATTCTGAAAATTTCTTCAGCGCGATGGCCAGGTCAGAAAAATAATAGCTGACCTTTAGTGCCACCGGGATCTTCACCCGGGAGGTAACCTCTTTGATGATATCGAAATAGATTTTTTCATTCTCCTCACTGGTCCGTAGCAGATCTGAAGGCATGATGAACACATTCAGTTCCAGTGCATCGGCACCCGCCAGCTCCAGTTCCCGCGGAAAATACGTCCACTGATCGGCAGTAACACAATTGATGCTTGCAATGACCGGGATGCCGACTTTCGATTTTGTTCCCCTGATGAGATCCAGGTACTTCATGGTGCTTTCAGAATCGGCTTCATCATTGTAATCGTAAAATTCAAGTGTCTCGGGATATAAAAATCCCGATGAGCTCATTTTTGCCAGTTTGGCTTCCTTTTCACGGCGGATCTCTTCTTCAAAAAGAGATTTGAGCACTACCGCTCCGACACCCGATTCTTCAAATCGCTTAATGTTAGCAATATTATCGGTAAGACCGGAAGAAGCGGCAATGAGTGGACTTCGTAGTTCAAGTCCCATGTAACGGGTGGACAGATCTGTCATGGCAGCTAGTTTTAAGAGTTTAAAGGTTAAACAATAATAAACCCTTTCGGTGCGGAAAAAAGGAAAGAAATTCAGGAAACACAGAAAATTGAATGCCTGTGTGGACTTTTGAATAGTTTATTCCTATTTTTGTTTATATAAACTCCTAAAAATCCGGATATGAAAAAAACATTGATCCTGATAACTGTAATGGCAATAACGCTAACCACGTCGTGTAAAAAAGGTAACAGCTGGTTTGGGAAATCATCAAAAAAACAAAATGAAATTGCTTTGCTGGCAAAGAAAAACAGCGAACTACAGCAACAACTCAAAGAAGATTCCTTACGTTTTGCCAAAGAATTAGCATCGATAAAAAGCCAGTATGAAAATAAACTTAGCACCTTGCAACAGGATGTTGAATCGGGCAACGCTGAAGAATCCAACGTTTATTATGTTGTGGTTGGCAGTTTTAAAAATATGAAATATGCCGAGAATTATTCCCGGAAGGTGAAATCGATGGGCCATGAAGGGAAGATCGTGGACGGCCCTTCCAATTTCCATCTTGTGACGTATGGCACATACAATTCACTGAGAAATTCATTGTCGGCTCTGAAAAATGCCAGGTCGGGTGTGGCCGTGGAATCGTGGGTATACTTCAATAAATAATACCGGTTAAGATAAATGTAGCCGGGGAAACATGAAGGGGCGGACCTGTTGGTCCGCCCCTTCATGTTTCCCCGGCTATACAAATTAATAGCAAGGCCGTGAACCTGTCATAACCCCTTACGAAGAGCTACCCGTCATAATGAACAACGGCTGAAATTCAAAGCTCTTATAATGCGGGCGGTACCGGTCAACATTGTAATGTTTCCGTATATCGACCAGCTTTTTTGAATTTGTAACCACATCAACAGGGGCGTTATCATAACGACCGTTACGCAAAACGATCAACCGTCCGTGGATGCCTTTCATGATCAGATCGAGTGCCAGGTTACCGTAAGCCATGGGCACAATTGAATCGATAGCATCGGGATCGCCACCACGAACGAGGTATCCCAGCTGCTGCTCAATGACATTAATGGTCTGTCCTTTATTGAATTTCGGCGACAGTTCCTTGATGCGCTGCGAAACGAGATGACCAATGCCGCCAAGTTTGGCGTGACCAAACATATCCTTTTCCTGCGACTGGAAGGCCATTTCCTCCATGCCCTCGAAAGTGGCGCCTTCCGATACCAATACTACCGAATACTTGCTTGGATTCCTGGCCCTGTCTTCTACCAGTAGTTTTGTCAATTTATCGGCACTGAATCTATACTCCGGGATGACACACCGGTTGGCAGCTCCGGCCATGGTAGGCAACATGGCCGTAAAACCGGCGTAGCGACCGAAAACTTCAAGTACCAGAATCCGCTCGTGTGAACCGGCAGAAGTACGTAATGTATTGGTGTAATTGATTGTACGAGTGATACATGTACTGAAACCAATGCAATAGTCCGTCCCCGGAACATCATTATCCATGGTTTTAGGTATGGCAATAACTTTCAACCCCTCCTGGTATAAGCGCACGGCATACGACAGTGTATCGTCACCACCTATGGGAATAAGGTAATCGATACCTAAAAAATCAAGGTTCTTGAGGACTTCTTCCGTCAGGTCATTTACATCCTTATTATACGTCTCCTGCAAATGAGGCGGGACATGATCCTTGGGGACATGACTGGGCCTGGTCCGCGAGGTATGAAGGAAAGTACCCCCGGTACGGCCCGACTTGTTGACGATCTCTTCCGTCAGGACCAAAAACTTGTCGCTGTTATCTGCCTTTTTATCCCTGATCAGTTCCATGATTCCGGCCCAACCCCTCCTGAGCCCGTAAACCTGGTACCCTTCTCGTAAAGCCCTGATGGTTATCGCTCTGATAGCAGGATTCAGACCCGGAACATCTCCTCCCCCGGTGAGAATTGCTATGGTACCTTTTTTTCGCTTAACTTCTGCCATATCCTATTCGTTTTTTGAGTTACGGTCTATAAGAATTTCCTATAAAATTAAACGAAATCGTTATAAATAACAACGGTTAGATTAGACAAAATACCGGCTGGGAGAAGTCCGTCTAATATTTAACCCTCGTTTCAATACGAAAGCCCGCTCCAACCCCGCCCGGGGACCGGTTTACTCAGAACTTCCGGTTCCTGGCAGCTGAGCCGAAGCGAGCTTCCGGTTGTTGGGTGAGAAGCCTTCACTGCGACATGACAGCCTCACTGACTATTCCCACTCAAGAATCTTAAAGAAATCAAATTCCTCAGGTTCTTTGACATATTTTTTTGCACTACGGTAATCGGCCTTGGTGATATAATGGAGATTATTTTTATAGATCAGCTGAACCTTTTCTGCATCCACATTTACCAGGCGGGGTTTTACCTTGCCCGTTTCATCTTCAACATCCCTAAGATACAGCGGCGAAATATCACCAGTGCGATCAACGGTCACCATACATCCGGTTTCTCCGTTCTTGAACAACTTGAATACACCCAGACCCAGCCTCGTGGCATAAGCAAGGTCGTAAGCAATAGGACGGCAGCACCTCAGTTCGTACCCCATCTCGTTAGGACGACTTTTCACCTTTATTCTCAAGGTCTTAAGTTTTTGCTGAACGAGCATGTTAAAAATGTGTGATTTACTCACATTACCCAACTCCGGGTGACCGTGATCATCATAGGTGAAGTTGATGCCTGTTTCAATGATCTCTTCATCGCTCATAAAATGGAATACACCTTCAGAAATAATAGCCACCCCGTAATCGATGCCTAAAAGACGACGTTTTACCATGGATGAAATAACCAGGTTGGTGATCTTGTCAAAGGTGATCTTCGTTTTGTTGAACATCTCGGGAATGATGATCATCGGATAGTGACAAGCTGTTCCAATCCCGAAAGCAAGATGACCGGCCTCGCGTCCCATGGCCGATACAACAAACCAGTTCCCGCTGGTACGGGCATCCTCATAAATAGTGGTAGCCAGCCTTACGCCTTCTTCCTTGGCAGAATGATATCCAAAGGTGGGCGTTCCTTCTGACAGCGGTAAATCATTATCAATGGTTTTCGGAACGTGAATATTCTTCACATCCAAATTGCGTGCTTCAAGGTATTTACTCAGCCTGTTAGCCGTTGAAGCCGTGTCGTCACCTCCAATGGTCACTAAAAGCTTTACATTGTTCTTCTTGAAAAAATCATCCTTGAAATCTTCATCCTTTGGCTTGTAACGGCTCATCTTCAAAGATGAACCTCCCCTGCTGTAAATCTGGTCGGCATAATCAAAATCAAGGAAATCATAACTGGGCTCATCAGCCAGTAACGATTTGTACCCTCCATTGAGACCAATAACAGTATAACCGTTCTGCAGAAAAATTTTGGTCACACTGCTGATTACTGTATTTATACCTGGCGCAGGTCCGCCTGCACATAAAATGGCTACTGCATCTTTCATAAACTATGATATATTTCTTAATTAGACAAAAACGTGATCTTATTCATGGTGTGTTGTAATTAGTTCTCAATCACTGCAGGATATAACCTCAAATATGATGTCTTGTTGTATCCGACGGCAAAAAGCATCGCATCGCGTTGGAATCGAGAGTAAAAACAGGGTCAACGTGATTTCCGGCGTTCCGGACAACAACCACTTCCTGCTGTAAAACATATTCCTCCAAAGCCCACAAATATCGACATATCTTTTGAGATATTCGATTAGAAAAATTCTAAATTAATAGAGAATAATTGCTAATTTTGCAAGTCAGTTGCAAATATTTAGGAATGGAATTCACAGCGTTACTCAGAGACTATAACCTGAGCCTGACGCATAGTCGTCTCAGGTTGTTGAAAGTCCTCGACAAATCTGATCTCCCCATGTCTGAAAAGGACATCGAGGAAGAAATGGGTGATGCATGCAACAGGACGACCATATACAGGAACCTGGGTACGCTGGTTACCAAAGGGCTGGTACAACGGATACTGTCGGACAATTCCGTGAAGTACAAGTTGAACAATTGCCAGGGCCGGGCAGGCGGACATCCCGACCATGTTCATTTCCAGTGCCGGCTGTGCCACAGAGTGATGTGCCTGGAAGATCTGATGGTCAAAGATTATGCACTTCCGGAGGGCTACCGCAAGATTGAAAACCAGTTTTTGATTGTAGGGGTATGTAAAGATTGTAATTATGTGGAAAAAGATTAAACATCTGTTGCTGGAGAACCGGATAGCCAAGGGATTGAGATGGGTGTTCACGGGAATCATGATTTTACTTGTAAAATTTTACCAGTATTTTATTTCTCCCCTTCTTCCAAACGCCTGTCGCTATACCCCTACATGCTCGGCATACGCTATTGAAGCCCTAAGGGTACACGGCTTCTTCAAGGGTACGGCCCTGGCCATAGCCCGGATCAGCCGGTGTAACCCTTGGGGGGGGCACGGGCATGACCCGGTACCACCGGAAGGCACACCAATATTCCGATTTAAAAAAATTAAGACTAAATAAAAACCTATGTCACGCCTGTCATTTGCAGCATTTGTTCTTCTTTTGATGACGGCATCATGTAGCCGGCCGGCCTCCGAAAAGGGAGCAAACACCATTACGGTAAGTATTCTGCCTGAAAAGTATTTCGTGGAAAAGATTGCCGGCGACCTGTTGGCGGTTAACGTCATGATACCACCGGGAGCTTCGCCGGTTACCTGGGAACCTTCGCCGGCAGACATGACCAGGCTGGGCCGTTCCCA
>DASQZK010000085.1:0-2767 GCA_035638735.1 Bacteroidales bacterium | reverse complement strand
GTCTCCATGTAGGTATGATTTGGATGGTACTGGAGTGGCTGACGTTATTTCTTCGACGTCGCAGATCTTCCAGGGTCATCCGATTTCTTGGTATAACATCAATTCTTTGGTTTTATGCCGCTTTAACAGGACTCTCGCCCTCGGTGACACGTTCATGCCTTATGTTTAGCATGGTAAGTCTTGGCAGGCTTTTAAACAGGAATTCAGATACCTATAATACCGTCCTGGTGGCGGCCTTCATCCAGCTATGTATTAAACCGGTGCTTTTCTTCGATGCCGGGTTCCGGTTTTCCTACCTGGCAGTGCTGGGTATTTTACTTTTTCATCATCGGTTAACCTCGGTGATCATTGTAAAAAAACTCGTGGCAGAAAAGGTCCGCGACCTGGCAGCCGTTAGCCTCTCAGCTCAATTTTTGACATTTCCCCTGGGTATCTATTATTTTCATCAGTTTCCATCATGGTTCCTGCTGACAAATTTTTTTGTGATTCCCCTGGTAACCGGCCTGGTTATGATTTACCTGTTATCGGTAATCTGCTTCTTCATCCCGTGGGCTTCACTCATAACCACAAAGGCATGTATCCTTGTGGCGGGGATCATGAATCACGGTATAGGTTTTATCGAAAGACTACCCGGCGCAATGATCGACGGACAGTCAATCAATGCATTGCAGGTATGCCTGTTCATCGTCCTGCCGCTGGCTGTCCTTGCCTGGATCACCTACCGTAAACCGGCTCTTCTGATCGGCGCCCAGTGTATACTGATTGTAATTATCGCTACCGGGATTGTTCGCAGGTCGGGTCAATCTGTCGAAAATGCACTAATCGTCTACAACACAAGGAGGTTACCTTCAGTAAGTATCCTTTCGAATGGACAACATATCGTAATAACCGATACTTCAGTAGCTGGCTACAGGAAAAACGTAGCCTATGCCGGTGCCGGTTTCTGGGTAAATCATTTTATGGAAAATCCTGCCTACCATGATCTCAGGACCTTCGATAATAGTGACAGACCGGTTTTCCGGTTGCCGGGCAACGGGAACATTATCGTGCTGACACCGCGTTACCGTCTGGCGCTGATTTCAGATTGCCGGGTGTTTTCTGACTGGGATACACCGAAAAAATTCGACGTTGATTTTCTTGTTTTTACAGGCCCCGGCATTCCACTCGCGGAGGATGCCCTGGATCTCTTCACTCCCGGCTGTGTTATCCTGTCATCAGCCGTTCCAGACTGGGAGGCCTGGCGAAATTCCGGTCGGTCCAACCGTATCCGGGTTGTTGATGTCCGAAGATCAGGTTGTTTTCTGTACATGCCGATGTCAAACGGCATGTAAAAAAATGAAAAAGGCTTGGTGTATTAACCATATTATGTTTTATTTTGCCGTTTGGATTTTGGAAGGGACTCATCAGATCATTAATCCCGGCCTGGCAACTAAAGGTTACCGGTGATATTTCAATACGGGAAATGAAAGCGTCATTTGTTGATCGAATATTGTGATGAAGACCCCCCTGATAATATAAACAACTATGAATATTATTCTGGCCGGTGCCGGTGCAGTTGGAGCGCATCTAGCAAAGATGCTGAGTAATGAGAATCATGACATCACTGTTATTGATACTGATCCCGAAAGGCTGAAACTTGTTGGCTCAACCCTTGATGTCCTTACCCTTGAAGGGAGTGCTACCTCGATAGGACTGCTTAAAGAGGCCAAAATTAAGAGGGCGGATCTTTTTATTGCCGTCACCCAGACCGAAGCAACCAATATTGCAGCGGCTGTGATTGGTAAGCAGCTTGGGGCCAAGAAGACCATCGCAAGGATAGACAACCAGGAGTACCTGTATCCCGATAACAAAGAGATGTTTATGGGATTGGGTATCGACTACCTGATTTACCCTGAAAAGATCGCCGCCAGGGAAATCGTTGGATTATTATCGCAGACAAGCCTTTCAGATGTTGTTGACTTCTCGGGAGACAAGTTGCATTTGTACGCCTTTAAACTTGAGGAAAACGCCCCGATCATCAATAAGACCCTGATGGAAGTGGCCAGTCCTGATCAATTCCTTGGGTACCGGGCAGTTGCTATTACCAGGGATGGCCAGACGATCATTCCCAGGGGACAGGACCGGTTCCACGTAGGAGATCTGGTGTATGTCATTTCCAATAAGGGCGGAGTGAAAAACCTGTTGAAGTATACCGGGAAGGTGAATTACGAGGTACGTAATATTATGATTCTTGGCGGCAGCCGCATAGGTATCAGGGCAGCCCGCGATCTTGGCGACCAACATTATGTGAAACTGGTTGAGTCGGACCGCGAAAAGAGTTATAAGATTTCCAATGCCCTGGACAATGCCCTGGTCATTAACGGTGATGGCAGTAATGTTGAACTGCTGGCCCAGGAAGGGCTGGGAAAGATGGACGCTTTTGTTGCCGTTACGGGTAACTCGGAGACCAATATTCTTTCCTGCCTGCTGGCAAAGCGAATGGGTGTGAAAAAGACCATTGCCGAAGTAGAAAATATCGATTATATTCCATTGGCAGAAAATATTGGCATAGATACCATTATCAACAAGAAGTTGATTACGGCAAGCCGGATATTCCGTTTCACCATGAGTACTGAGGTATCATCACTAAAGTGTCTCACCGGAACCGATGCCGAAGTTATGGAATTCATTGCCAAACCTGATTCGCCCATAACCATGAACAAACTCAAAGATATTGAATTTCCCGAAGGTGCTATCGTCGGTGGCGTAATCAGGCATGAAGGCGGCC
>DASQZK010000084.1:0-2358 GCA_035638735.1 Bacteroidales bacterium | reverse complement strand
CATACCGGTAAAAACGACGAGGCCAGTCGCATCATGCAACACGTCAGCGATGCTTATTTCCACCGGCGGAGGCGGCGTCGCAATCTCAACCTCGCGACCACGGCCGCCCTGGCTGCCGTAGCTGTCATTGTCATCGTCCTCCTCCTTTGGACGCCCGGAAAACCGGTAAATAACGATAAACTGTACGCCAGGTATTACGCCCCTTACCACTACGTGGTGAACCGGGCATCGGAAGGCAGCCTTAACCTTTTCGCCCAGGCCAAGGTAACCTATAACCAGGGCCATTATAAGCAGAGCCTGGCTATGAGCCGTGAGCTGCTGGGCCACGATCCGGATAACGCCCAATACCGCTTCCTCCTTGCTCTTTCACTTAACGCCCTGGGACAAACACGGGAAGCTATCAGCCAATACCGTTCCCTTGCCACTGATCCCGGACCTGCCAACGACCGTATCCATAACCTGTCTTCCTGGTACCTCGGCCTTTGCTACATCAAATCGGATAATGCCGACTCGGCCCGGTTCTTCCTGAAACAGACCGAGCCCTTACTGGGGCGCTATTTCCTGGAAAATATGAGGCCGGAAGAAGTGCTGAAGAAGATGGGTAAGTAAGAAGATCATTGGAGAGTAGTGGAGGCTTTTTTGTGTAATTGTTATACGGTTGTGTGTAATATTTATACAACGGAGGAAGCTGGGAGGGAAAGAGAAGAGGAATAATGACCGCGTCCCGCGTAGCCCCGATTTTCCCCATCGTGGCGAAGCGGGAATATCCAACAGAGGAATGTCGAATTTAGAAGTTTGTGGGGGTCTTGTAATTCGGAAATCATCTGTTCGTCTGTTCGTCTGTTCGATATTCGATATTTTTTTCTGTCTTCACATCAAACTTTCTATTCAACCCCGCCGGGGTTGGGGCGTACTGCCTTATTCTTACCCTGGGTTATCACCCAGGGCTACTGTTTTTTTAACCCCTTCGGGGTTTTCCTGCCTTGCTATTCATTCGTGAATTAGTGGCATTTTTCTTCCCCCATTTTAGCAGACACCCATGGTTATTGATAAATACCTTCTTATAAATATACACCCCTCGGCGTTTTCCTACCATTGCTATTCATTCGTGCATTAGTGGCATTTTTCTTCCCATTTATTAGTAGTATCAGAAAACGACATTCATGAATCCATCTCCCCCGCTACCCCGCGGCGTTTTCCTGCCTTGCTATTCATTCGTGCATTAGTGGCATATTCTTCCCCTTCTTCATTTTTTAACATTAGCGGTTACCTCCCCCCGCAAATAATATTTAACATAACTCTTCTCCAGACTAATTTTTTTTACCTTTACGCGCAATAATTTTAATGTATGCCGGCAAGGATATTAAGCGTCTATTTTATCGACATGGTACTGCTGTTCGTGTCGTTCCTTATTATGGCCATTTATAAGGAAAGCACACCGCAATACCTCAGTTATCGTTACTTTGCCGGCTTTGGTGTGCTCATCGCTTCATGGACGATCTTCTCTGCCTACTTTAAAAAGTACAGGATCAAAAAGAAATACAGTCATGGCAGGATCATGCGGCACATCCTGTTGTCGAATACAGCCTCGGTATCGACCCTGGCGGTGTTTATACTGGCGCTGGATATCTCTGGCTTCAGCCGCCTGATGCTCTTCGGCACTGTAGCTGTATGCACCATTCTTGAACTGGTGCTGGCCAGCCTTTATTTTTTCCTGATTCATACCACCAACAGCCACACCGATATTTACAATCCGCCACCGAAGCCTCTCGATATCAAAAAGGCAACTATGGCGGTGAATTTTCGCGATATTTCACTGTCGGCCGACGTGGTGCGGGAGTCTGTGAACGATGAATTCGGAGACGAAGCATCCCGGTTCATCGCGAAGCATACCAATTATGACGATCAAAGGAACCTTTTCGTGGCCACCACCACGCGTTTCAACGTGCAGTTCCAGCCCGACAACTATTTCAGGCAGGTGGTGAATCTGAGCCGGACTAACGACATCCAGTATATCAACAAATTTTTCGAGACGGTCAACCGCAAACTGCCGATGGGAGGCACCTTCATCGGCTTTGCCGAGACAAAGAACCAGCGCAAGAAACGTATCCTGCGTAAGTTCCCACCGGTACTCAACTATATCTATTATTTCCTCGACTTCATCCTTAAAAGGGTGTTCCCGAAGTTCAGGCTCACCAAGAAAATCTATTTCTTACTTACCCGTGGCAACAACAGGGTGCTCACACGGGCCGAGATCCTCGGACGGCTCTATTCATGCGGCTTCGAGGTGGTAGAAGAACAGGATATCGGAAACAACTTCTATTTCGTGATGAAGAAAACCGACGAGCCGGCATACGA
>DASQZK010000083.1:0-9734 GCA_035638735.1 Bacteroidales bacterium | reverse complement strand
CTTTCATTTCCCAGGGATGCACGATAAGTTCACGTGTGTCGGCAAACGACTGCTTAAATACCGGGTCGTTCTGGTAATTGTCTGTATCAATGAGTGATAAATAATACGGCGTGATCGACAATGGAAACTTGGCCACTGTTTCATCAAGTATCTTCCTGTCGTAAGGATCAAATTTAACCCCCGTGAGGTTCTCAAACTGGCTTATCGACTTCACGGAATGCCGTAACTGCCACTTCCAGTCCTTCCATTTTTCAATACTTGCACCGTTCTCAAGCTTTCCCGCAATATTCTCCTGTACTTCGTTGTATATTCCCATAGCTCTGTTTGAAACTAAAAACAGCGGAAAGAACTAAAATTCTCTTCCGGCCCATTATCAGGTATGACCCGGACAGGTCCCGGAAGCACTGCTTCCCGCCCTCCGCTCGCATTCATCTGGCGTTAATCGTAAAAAGATTTGTTTGTTTCTGCAGCAACAAAAATAAGCAATTTCCCCGGCATAACAAACTAAAATAAGACACCAGCTTTGTTATATTGCTGATTGAATGACTTTTATGAACTTTTGCAGATAATAAAGACCCCGTAATGCTTTCTGATGAAACCTTTTTCCCGGCGGGCTATTCCTCCTGCGATTCCAGGTCGGTCATACCCGAAAGAAAAGGAGACGCCTCCACCGAGCCGATATTAAGCAGGGAGACCAACTTTTCGAGGCTGTTCTCAATATCGCTCAGTTCAGCCGGATCGAGTGATACCAGCTTTTCTTCAAGTTGTTCGTGCAGAAGCGGCGGAATACGCTTCAGCAGCTCATCACCCTGTGATGTAAGGATGATCTGGCTGACACGCTTATCGCCCGACCGGGGAAGTCGGGCGACCAGCCCTTTCTGCTCAAGCCGTTTAACGATACCGGTAACCGTGCTGGCATTCAGGTTAAGGTAATGTTTCAGCTCATTCTGCGAAGCATGGTATCCGGTTGACCTGCTGAGAAATCCAAGGCAAAGGATTTGCGGAATGCTGACGCCGAATTGTCTTTGTATTTTTTTCGACTCCAGGTTAATAGATCGTACGATCCTTCTGATGGAAATGAGTATATCGGTACTGTCCATGTTATTTAATGCTTACAGAAACAAATATACATAAAAAGAGACAGATTCTTTTCCCGACAAAAGACCATTTCAGTCCTGTCTAAATCAGTCAAAGGCGAGTGTTAAGGCCATTTGAAGGCTGCGGAAACAATAATGTGTTTTCCCTGCTACACAAAAGGGGGCCGCAAGTACAATAATAAAATGACGTCCTGTTTCAACTGTAACACCCGGATTAATGATAAGCTGATACCCACGCGGGCCGGAAAAATCCCGTGTTCCGTAAGTCAATGCAAAACCAGTGACCAGTTGAAGAGTCTTTACCGGGTAATACCCGGCATCCACATCAAAATAGTAATGGGCGGTCTTGTTCATGTCATTGCCTACGGGAAAAGGCGGTTCCACCTGGAAGTCGGCATCAATACCGGCCTTTTCACCGATTCTGAATGAACCGGCAAGGCCCATTGGCAATGAGGAATGGCTTTCAAGCCCGCGTTTTTGAATTGAAATAATACCATTGCCGGCAGCATAATTATACCCTGTTATGAATGCCAGTGACGCAGTCCTGCTTTCGAGGATCCGTTTCTTGATGCCGAATGACAAAAGTTCATAATCACCGGTTGCAAAGATACCAGCTTCCAATCCGTCGACAATCCCATAAGTTACCCTGAAATCGACACTCGTAAACCTCTCAACACTGTCAGTTAGAGGGAACCTGTTGACCCGTTGACCGGCTCCGTTCCACATCATATCGGACCAGCCCGTGGCGATCTGTGGTTCAAACTCCACGGTGGCCTCAGGTAATGGCCTGGCATTGTAGGCGCCAATTTTCGAGGCCGATATCCCCCTGACCTGTCCAAACAATGACAAAGGAAGAACGGCTAAGAACAAACTTATCGCTAGTACTTTTTTCATCACCAGTTATCTTAAGATTGAGAGGGGTATAAGCATACTAACCGGCAGAACGATACCATTAACTATGATTAGGTAAAATGAAAAAGGACTGTCACATCATTCTTGCGTATCACCTTCGGAAGGATGAATAGCATATACACCTTCGGGGGTCCGGCTGATCTCATCCAGTGTCAGAACCCGCCGGGAATTATAAAGGGTTTTAAATTGTTCTTCTGAATTCCTTTTCAGACTGTGGTAAGCCCAGGTCATGAACCATGTCCAGCCGGGTTGGTCATCCAGAATTTCCAGTGTGGGCATCTCTCCCACCTCACCCAGGGCTACCGGCTTGCCATTACCCAGCTTTACCAGATCGGTGTAGTGGGAAGGTTTGTAATCGTTGCGGTAGACATCTGCCGCCAGGATATCCACATAATTGTTTCCCGGGTAAAACAGGCTGTAATCGAAAGCCTCGTCGCCTGGTATTTCGCGGGGTGCATTCGCATCCCATACCCAGATAAGATTGTCGAGCTTGTGATTAGTGGTAAAATAATCGTACATCATAATCCACAATCGTTTGAATCCCTGGTCGCCGGGATGATCACACCACCAGAACCATACTCCGTTCATTTCATGATAAGGTCTCCATAAAACAGGTATGCCAGCATCGCGCAGCTGGGCCAGGTAGCCGGCCACTTTATCGGCCTGCGCTTTCCATGCATCATTAAGGGCTGTACCATCGGTTACCAGCTGGTTCCAGATTGAGTCACCCGGCCTGTTTTCCATGGCCCAGATGCTTTCACCCTGGCAACATTCACCGTCGGCGGGAAAACAACCATGCCACATCAGGGTAATGATGTGACCTTTGGCATACATGCGTTTAGCCTCCTCAATCATTTCTTGTCTTGCTTCTGGCATGGTCACCCCTGTATAATAAACACTGTCAGCCGGATCGGATAAATTGAGCGGACCACAGTGCTGAAAGCTCTCCGGATGATCGCCCTGGTAACAAAAACTGAAGTCACTGCCCCATACGACAGGTGACCTGCCCGTCATTTCCTCCATGAGCCTGGTATATTTCGAGCCGGTACTGATATAATTATGCTGTCCCGACAATGTATAATTACCTGAAATATCGTACATAAAACCGAGCAGGGCCTGAGCCTTCTCACTGGCATAAGGATTAACAGGCTTATGATCGCTGCCTCCGTTACATGAGGCTGCTATTAGTGCCGCAATAGTAAGTACAGCGTAAAACGTAAATGTGTTTTTCATTTAATGGATTTTTGAAATCTGTAAAGGGATTAACGGACCACAGGAACGAAATGAACCCTTCATTTTTAAAACTGTTAATATACAAATGAAATTTGAACCAATACAATAGTTACCACGATGATTCTTAAGGTTGAACCGCCAAAAATTTGCACTAAGCCAAACGGTATGATGCGATAAGAGTATGGGATCCCGTATATGACAGAGACCACATAAGCATGGTCCAGACCGGATTTCTTCGTGAAAAGCAACCTGCAAAACGTTATAACAAAAAGTATGAAAATTATATCAGCCTCGCATCCAAGCGAGAAATAATATTTTTATACTTTTAGCCAATCCGCAATATTACTGCATGCCATAACCCCCTAAAAATGAAAAGAGACTCAGATAAGACAACCGGTGAGCTACTTGGCGAGATCCGGAAGCTCAGAGACGAATTACAGGGTATGAAGGAAGAGCAGCGAAGGTTTAAAACGCTAACCGAAAACCTGAACGGCTTAGTTTACCAGTGTCGTAACGACCACCAGTACACCATGGATTTTATAAGTAACGGTGTTGAGCTCCTAACGGGATATACGTCCGACGATTTGACCGGTAACAGGAACCTCAGCTGGAATGACCTCATTTTTGAAGCAGACAGGGTATCCGTGTGGGAAAATATCCAGAATGCGATTAAGGAACATGAGCGATTCAAATTAACGTACCGTATCATTGACAGAAACGGGGAGCAAAAGTGGGTATGGGAACGCGGAGCTGCGGTGTATAACCAGGAACATCAGGTCGTGGCGTTGGAAGGTTTTATCACGGACATCACCGATCTGGTTAATTCCGAGAAAGCGTTGGAAGAAAGTGAGCAAAAATTCCGTGATCTTTATGAGAATGCACCTGTTGCCTATTTTACAGTTTCTTCCACTGGCACTATATCCCAGTGCAATAAAAAGGCCTCTTCATTACTGGGATATTCTCCCGAAGAACTTCGCGGCAAACAGTTTGCGGAGCTATATGCCGGGAAACCCTCAGACGATACCCTGGCACATAAAATGCCCGATATTTCCACAAGTGATAAAGATCTGAAGGATTACGAAGTTCTTATGATGAGAGCCAACGGCTCACCTGTATGGGTCAGTATGACAATTAATACTGAAAAAGATCACGGGAATGTGCAGGAAAAAAGGATCCTTGTACTAAATATTGAATCGAGAAAGAGGGCTGAGGAAGCCCTCCTGTTTGCCCACAAACGGCTTTCAATGGCCACGCGTTCGGCCGATATTGGTGTCTGGGATATTGACATCGGGACTGGTCTCGTTACCTGGGACGAACGCATGTATGAGATGTATGGCATTGATGCAAAAACCCTGGACAATTCTTACACTAATTGGGTGAAAACTGTTCACCCCGACGATATCAGTGAAGCCGAGTCTGCTTATAACAAAGCTATCGAAGAATGTGATTCGTTCCATGCCCGGTTTCGCATCATTTTGCCCGGTGGATCCATCCGTTATATCCAGGCCCACGGAATGGTCCAAACCGGTCATACGGGTAAAACTGTCAGGATGACAGGCATAAACATTGATGAAACAGACAGGATCAAAAATGAAGAGCACATCCTGGATCTCAACAGGCTTTATACCGTTCTAAGCAATATAAACCAGTCAATTATCCGCACCCGGGATCTCAACGAGCTTTTTCCCGCGGTTTGCGACATTGCCGTCAAGGATGGCCGTTTCGACCTGGTGTGGATCGGCATCATCGATCCTGAAACAAATGATCTTAAGGTTTCGGCTTTCGCAGGAAAAGATCAGAACCTGATGAACATGATCAGGCAAAAGGTCGGTGAAGGATATTACAGGAGCGGGCCCTCTGGCAAAGTAATTGAAACTGGTATACCTGTAATAATAAAGGATATAAATGCTTCGCCAGAATGGGTTCATGAACTGGAATACCTCCATGAGTCGAAATTTAATGCGGTGGCCTCCTTCCCTCTTATGACAGGAGGAAATGTTAGGGGCGTGTTCAACCTGTACACGACCAACACTGGCTTTTTTGGTGATGATGAACTCAAACTCCTGAGTGAACTCTCCGGCGACATTTCGTATGCCTTGGAATTCCACGACAAGGAAAGAGAAGGCCATCTTTACCAGGAACGACTTATTGAAGCCACCAGCGCCCTTGAAGCTGTTATCGAAGCCTCTCCCCTGGCAATCCTGAACCTGAGTCCCGGGGGAAATGTACGACTCTGGAACAGGGCAGCCGAAAAAACCTTCGGCTGGACATCGGAGGAGGTTCTCGGCAAGTTTCTGCCCATCGTCCAGGAAGACAAGATGGATGAATTTACGAAGATCAGGGAGCATGCCCTTTCCGGGCACAGCTATGTGTCAACCGAACTGCTGCGTCAACGCAAAGATGGCAGCAGAATATTCGTAAGCCTGTCTACGGCTCCCGTCTACGACGAAAACGGGGAGGTAAATGGTATTATTGAGGTTCTTGAAGATATTACCTTGCGCAAACTTGCCGAGGAAAAACTGCGCGACAGTGAGGCCCTTTACCGCTACCTTTTCCAAAACAATCCACACCCGATGATCATATACGACGACGCTAATCTGACCATTCTCGAGGTCAACGATGCAGCCGTCATCAAATACGGATACAGCAGGGAGGAATTTCATCATCTGACGGTAGCCGACATCAGGCCTGAAAAAAGTCGTGAAAAATTCCTCAGGCTTATGTCACAGGAGCGGAGTCCCATCCGTCACTCGGGAACATGGAAGCACCAGCTAAAGAACGGTACTGTTATCGATGCCGACATCACCTCGCATACGCTTATTTACGAAGGACACAATGCGGTATTGGTTCTGGTCCAGGATGTGACCGAACGCAAAAAATGGGAAGAAGACCTTATCAGGGCTAAAGAGGATGCCGAACAGTCGAACCGGCTGAAAGATGCTTTCGTGGCCAACATATCGCACGAGATAAGAACACCTCTGAACGCAATCCTGGGCTTTTCGGAGTTGGTGCGTGATTATCTGTCCGACAACCTGGATGATGAATTGGTCAAATACTTCGACAACATCACCAAATCGAGTCACCGTTTGATGAGAACGGTCGACATGATCCTTAACTTTTCCAGGCTCCAGGTCGGCGCCTTTAACATTCATCCGCATATCCTGGATTTACCCGCCCTTGTTGAACAACTCATAAATGAAAACAGGCTGAATGCTGACAGTAAATCACTTGAGCTTCTTTTTGAGAATAAAGCAGGTGATGCCCATATTAAAGCAGATGAATATTGCATTTTGCAGGCCGTGGCTAACCTTTTAGACAACGCCATCAAATATACTGACAAGGGGTCCATAAAACTGACACTCTCCAGGAATGAACACGGCAATCTGGATCTCGCCGTAGCCGATACAGGCATCGGTATGTCGGAAGAGTTTTTCGACCAGCTTTTCAAACCCTATGCACAGGAAGACATCGGGTATACCAGGAGTTATGAAGGCATTGGATTGGGACTGTCTATGGTAAAGCAATACCTTGAGCTGAATGACGCCACAATCTCCTTTTACAGCATCCGGGACAAAGGAACCACCTTCACCATACATTTCCACCAGTGGGTTCCGGTGCAGGAAGTTGAGAGCAAGACAGAGAATCATGTCAATATACCTGTCGAAAAACCAGGTTCGGCCAAACAAACCAAAAGCGATGTTCTGGTCGTTGAGGACGATCCCTTCAGCCAGGAATACATGGAGACAATCCTCGAGGAGAAATACCGCGTGCTCATTGCCGAAGGTGCTGAAGGAGCATTGAACATTCTATCCAAAAAAACAGTGGATCTCATCCTCATGGATATTTCGCTCAAGGGAGAAATGGACGGTCTGAAACTGACACGTATTCTGAAAGACGACCCGGAATACAAAGCCATACCGGTCATCGCTCTTACCGCACACGCGTTTGCCGAAGACCGGAAAAGATCGATGGAAGCCGGATGTGACGACTATTTCTCCAAACCATTCAACCATACTGAATTGTTGAAAAGGATGGATGAATTACTCGAAAATACCTTCTGACATTTCAGGTCCTTCGCTTGAAGACTGATTTTTTTTACCTTTGCCCACAACGCATCAATAAACTATCAGGACATGAACTGTCGCCCCGGATGTGGCGCCTGCTGCATTGCTATTTCAATATCGTCACCCATTCCGGGTATGCCAGAGGGGAAGCCGGCAGGGAAACGTTGCTTTCATCTTTCACCCGACAACCACTGCAGGATTTTCAACCATCCTTCACGACCCCCCGTATGCGGAAGATTTATGGCCGAAGAAAGTTTATGTGGCACCTCGCGGGAAGAAGCCCTCCAACTGCTCAGTCAGCTTGAAAACGACTTATGCCCCTGAACCAGCACCATCGTTTTAGCACAAAGGTCATTCACTAAAATGAAATAAGCATAAATCGCGGGTGGTCACCACGGCTGGCTTACAGATCATTCCTCGACCACAATATCTTCTTCTTTTTGATGGGTTTCCGGTTCACGCAGGTTAGACATAAAGGCTATTCCGAACGACAGCGGCCCTATCCTTCCTAAAAACATCAGTATTATAGAGACGAGCTTACCGGTGATGGTTAGATGAGATGTTATGCCCATGGACAGCCCTACCGTTCCCAAAGCCGACGTTGATTCAAAAAGCACGGCGTAGAGTGAGGCACCTGTATCCGATAAGAGCATGACGAATAATCCCAGAAAGAGCACAATGGAATAAAAAAGGAAAACCGCAATAGCAATCCTTATCCGGTGACGCGGTATGGGTATTCGCATCAGCGCAGGTCTCCTGTGATGGAATATAACGCTCGACATCTCGGCAAAAAGAGCGGCAATAGTGGTTGATTTCATACCGCCGCCCGTTCCCGACGGGGAGGCTCCCACAACCATGAAGAGTGTTAGCAACAGTAGCGAAGCGTGCGGTAGACTGTGAACAGGATAGGTGTTGAACCCAACCGTGGTGATGGACGTCATTACCTGGAAAAAGGAAATCATCACCCGGTGAGTACCTTGGAAATTATTGGTCTGCTTCGTTGTGAGGTAGAAAATAAAGGTTCCCCCAATAAGCACGATTAACATGTATCTAATGATAATTCTTGTGGTGAAGGTGTTCTTTTTCTTCTTATGCGCGATCGTATTGAAAAGATCTGTAAACACAATGAAACCAATGGCCCCCGACAACGAGAGAATGCTTATAACAACGTTCAGGCCTGTGTTCCCCGAAAAATCGATGAAGTTCCGGTTGAATAAACTGAATCCTGCCGTACAGAATGCCGATACACTGTGAAAGACAGCCATCCAGGCCGCGTCGCTGACACCTGAAGAATGAAAAATTACCCATAAAGCGATAGCCCCGGCGATCTCTATTCCCAGCGTAAAATATACAATTTGCCTAACAAACCGGTATAGCCGGAATCCTTCAGGCAGGTTGAACTCACTGTAAAAAATTTTAACCGAAAGATTGGACATCCGCTTTTTACCGGCCAGGACAAAAAAGGAACCAAGGGACATGTATCCGAGTCCGCCCACCTGGAACAGCAATAAGATGATCAGCTGTCCAAAAAAATTGTACGTATCCGATACCGGCACCGTGACCAGCCCGGTAGTCGACATGGCTGATGTGGCTATATAAAGGTTGTCGAGTACCGACACATGTTGTTTGTGTACAAAAGGCAGACTCAACAAGCCAAAGCCTGTCAGCATAACAAGGAGGTAGCCCAGCACCAGCAGCTGGCCCGGGTTTGCTCTGTTAAGATAAGTCCGTATCCTGAAATTCCTGAGTATCTTAATGACTTTGTCCGTCCACGAAACAGATGTCTTTTTCCTTTTCCTTTTCTTTGTCTTTTTTTTACCCATAAAATTATCGGAAATACAATACAGATAATTGTCATCTAAGAAACAAAATGCGAAGGGGAAAGGTTTTTAACCATAAAAAAACCCTATGTAGGCGACAAATTTCATAATTTGGGTTTTTACCGGTAAGATCATAAAATCTGAGAGTATATGGATACACGTCCAGCACCGTCAACAGCCATTTTCTGCCTGGTAACCGGGAGCATGATGTTACTGATGTGGAGCTTTCTTATCAGTACCGGTAAAGTAACCGGCATTGATGAGCATATAGTCAGTTTCATCTTTCACTGGATCGCCGAATTCTCAACGGCCCTTTTGCTTATCCTCTCCGGCATCCTGATTTACCGCCATCATCCACTGATGCCTTCCATTCTGCCACTTTCTCTGGGTCTTTTACTAAATGCCGTGCATGGGATGTTCTGGCATTATGCCCTACTCACCGAATTTACCATGGCTATTCCCGGTGCTGCACTTACCGGGGTCACGCTGATCTACATTTTTCTGAATCTGAAATCGATGAGGGCATGGCTCATGCTGGTGCTCGGACTCATCGATTACGGGAGCATAAATATCGTTGGTAATGCCCTTAACGACGGCGACCTGAATAC
>DASQZK010000082.1:0-2344 GCA_035638735.1 Bacteroidales bacterium | reverse complement strand
ACTGAATTCCGGACCCAGGTTTCTCCCGTCCCTACCCATACTGTATCGGGATGAGACTGGTCGATGGTTATAGTCCCGACAGACTGAACATAATCGTCAAAAACAGGTTTGAATTGTATGCCGCCGTTTATTGATTTCCAGACCCCTCCGTCGGCGCCTCCAACATACACAACAAGAGGATTGGTTTTTACAGCGTCGAGGGCCGAAACCCTTCCGCTCATGGTAGCCGGACCAATGTGCCTTGCGCGCAATGCCCCGATGGTGCTTGAGGTTATTCCTGTTGAAGACTGCGCCAGGGTATGGGACGGTAAGAAAATCCCGGGCACAAAAAACAACACGGAGAACCATCTGCGTATTAAACAGTTCATTCCGGCAATATTTATTTGGTTGCTTCCGGCATATCAAACATCGAATCATCAATATCCTGGTTCACCTCAACACTGTCAATCGTGATCTGGCTGGTGACCTGGCCGTTCATCTTGCTTTCAATACTGAAAGGCATGATCATTCCATCAACCGATTTGAAATTACTGTAGTAGGTAGCAGACTCGATAGGGGTGCCCTGTACTTTTACCCTGGCATCTTCTCTGAGAACGACATTATTATCCTTGTCGAGATAATAGGTGTACTCATTACCGCTGGGTTTGACGACCTTTATCTTGTATACAGGAGTGCCTTCCATTTCATCGCTTCCCTCAAGGGTGACTTCAAAGCCTTTTTCTTTCCAGTTATACAGGTCTCCTTCTATGTCGGCTTCCTGTTCAAGCAATTTAACCTGATCATCAGTAAGGGGCTGAGGATCGGTGCTGCCGGTCCATGGCATGATGGCCCACCCATCTTTACCATTGTAGGCCTGGACGAACTTGTTTCCCTGGATTACTGCTTCCATCCTCATTTTGTTGGGTCTTTTACGGTACATGGTCATGGGTAAGTCCATATTCATTTGCACAATATTACCCTTCATAACGATGGTAGTGGTATTGAGCAGTTTTTTCATGCCCACAGCATCGTAATAATCATCAAGGATTTTGTTTAGATTTTGTGCCTGGACAGCGAATGATCCAATGAACAGAATCATAGCCAGTGATGAGATCATTTTTTTCATAGATAGTGTTTTTAAGACCCCCCGTTTCTGTGAGTATTGCAGCGAAGTCCTTTATTTAAAACTTACACCTGGTTGAGTTGACTCACGGGAGGATAATTGTTTAACAATGTTCGCGAATGATTTTTTGTTGGATTTCAATCCAAATTTATGATAACTTCTCTTATTTTGACCAGATTCGTTAGTAAAGATTCTAATTTTTTAAGATCCAGCATATTTGCACCGTCTGAAAGAGCACTTGAAGGATCAGGGTGTGTTTCAATAAAGATGCCGTCAATACCATTTACAATGCCGGCCCTGGCGATGGTCTCAATAAGTTCCGGTTGTCCCCCTGTAACACCACTCGACTGATTGGGCTGCTGGAGTGAGTGGGTGATATCGAGGATGACCGGTTTCCCGAAGCTTTTCATTACCGGTATTCCGCGGTAGTCGACAATAAGATCATGGTAACCGAAGGTAGTGCCGCGCTCGGTAATCATCACCTTCTCGTTGCCCGACTCCACCACTTTCGTGATAGCGAACTGCATCGCTTCGGCCGACAGAAACTGGCCTTTCTTGATATTCACAAAACGCCCTGTCCGGGCAGCTGCTAGCAGCAGATCAGTCTGCCTGCAGAGAAATGCAGGTATTTGGAGTATATCAACGTATTGGGCCGCCATGGACGCTTCATCAATGGTATGAATATCGGTAACGACGGGAAGGTTGAATGTTTCCTTTACTTTGCGCAAAAGCTTCAGGGCTTTTTCATCGCCCACTCCGGTGAACGAATCGAGTCTTGACCGGTTGGCTTTGCGGTATGAGGCCTTGAAGACATAAGGGATCTTTAACCTGTCGGTAATATCGCGCACTGTTTCGGCAACATGCATTACGATCTCTTCACTTTCGACCACGCATGGCCCGGCCAGAAGGAAAAAATGACCGGAACCGGTATGCCTGATGCCATCAATCTGTTGAATAAGTTCCATGACTGCTATTTATATCTGTTTTTCCACAGCCGGTTTAACCGGTCTTTGAGTTCTTTCTCACGACTGTTTGGTCCGGGCTGATAAATATCTTTATGATTTAATGTTTCGGGAAAATAGTTTTCTTCCACAAAATGACGTTCAAAGGAATGTGCATACTTGTAATCATTGCCGTATCCGAGATCTTTCATAAGCTTCGTGGGGGCGTTTCTAAGGTGAAGGGGAACAGGAAGATTACCGGTTTTTTTAACAATGTCGAGGGCCTTGTCGATGGCCATAT
>DASQZK010000081.1:0-6095 GCA_035638735.1 Bacteroidales bacterium | reverse complement strand
CCGGTTGGGGCACTGATCTGACCACCGATTATGTGCTGTTTAATTCGGTTTATACGACCTGATGCGCACGCATTGAATGACGAAGGCGAAAATTAGTCTGCCGTGTACAATACATTAGCAGAAAATCAGGCTTTTTTAGCTGACTGAACTTCGATCTCAACGTGATTTTTATTACCTCAGTTAGAACATAATTAAAGTCTGTCAATAAAGTCCAGGTGTCTGGATCAAAACGTTCGGGAACAAAGCCTGTTCCGTTCTAAACGTGAGCGTGCAAAAATTTTAATCCGCAGTATACTAATGCATAAGAGGAATTAAAATTTTGTACAACGCAGTTATCGGACATTATGGACAGACACTGATTATTCAAACAGTGCTGTAAATAAAAAGGCTGTCTATCATCAAACGTACTGTAAGTTTGCATGAAAGACAGCCTTCTATTTTTTGTCGGTCCAGAGGGACTCGAACCCTCGACCCCGAGATTAAGAGTCACGTGCTCTGCCAGCTGAGCTATGGACCGGTTATGAGTGCAAAAATAGTCGAAAACATCCTGTCCTTAAAACAAATTGAACGTAAATTGAAAAAGAATTTGTCTTCAACCAGATAAACCATTAATTACGCTATAACAATGGCGTCAATTGGGTCAATTGTGTAAAAAATATACATAGGTTGTGTATTTATTACACGTTTTTACTAAAAAGATTTGGCTAAGGGGAGAAATGAGCATCATGCCTTTAGCCGGTTGATGCTTGTTGAAATAAAATAATTCTTTACATTTAACGGACAAAACAAAGGTCCAACGACAATAACTTAACCTTTTAGCATAAACCCGACATAAACCAAATAAATATGTGCCGCCATCATCTGAAGTGTCTTATCGTTTTCTCCCTCGTTCTTTCGACGCTTTTCATAGTCCAGGGATGTAATTCTCATGCCAAACGAAATTTCGAACGGGATAAGAATTTTAATAACGACTGGTATTTTTCTGAAAGCAATCCTGACGGAGCCGAATCGCCCGATTTTGACCACTCAGGCTGGCGCAAGGTTGATTTGCCACACGACTGGAGCATGGATGATTTCGACAGACAGGATTCCGTACATTTCGGGCCGTATTTAAAAACGTTAAATAAAGGTCAGGATGTGGGTTATCTTCGTGGTGGAACGGCATGGTACAGGAAATCATGGGTCATTCCCGGAAAATACATAAACGACCAGGTCATCCTTAATTTTGACGGTATACAATCGGAAGCCACGGTATATGTGAACGGTAAAGAAGCAGGGCATCATGTATATGGCTACACCCCATTCCATTTGAATATTACACCATACATGAATGGGGAGAATCAGCCTGAAGTAATTGCCGTGAAAGTTGTAAAACCCGAACAAAATTCACGTTGGTTTACCGGTGCAGGCATTTACCGTCCGGTTACCATCTCATACCTGGAACCGGTTCATATTCAAACCTGGGGGGTTGGCATCACGCCTGACCTGTCGCGGAATACCGGCAAGGTTCAATTAAACATAAAACTGGTCAATACGGATTCTGCCTCTGATAGTGTGATGGTAAAGACCGATATCTATTCTCCATCAAATGAGTTGGTGGCCCAGACCACAAAAATAATCAATATCGGGGCCGGCACAATACATGACGTTTCCATGGCTACATCGGTCAATACTCCCGAAATATGGGATACCGGTAAACCAAACTTATATACGGCGAAGGTCTCGGTCATCATCGATGAGAATAAGGCAGACGAGTACTCATCAACATTCGGGTTCAGGACTATCGACTATTCTGCAGACGGTGGCTTTCTGCTAAACGGCAATCCGGTGCTTTTAAAAGGTGCCTGCATGCACCACGACAATGGTCTACTGGGTGCTGCAGCTTTCAACCGGGCAGAGGAACGTCGTGTTGAGATCATGAAAAAGAATGGGTACAATGCCATACGCACCAGTCATAACCCACCTTCAAAAGCCTTCCTGGATGCCTGCGACCAACAAGGCGTATTGGTTATCGATGAAGCATTCGATGCCTGGGTGAAACCCAAACGTCCAAACGATTATCATCAGTATTTCAAAGACTGGTGGCAAAAAGACCTGGCTGCCATGGTTTTAAGAGACAGGAATCATCCATCCATTATTATATGGAGCATCGGCAACGAGATACAGGAACGGTCGGATTCGTCGGGGGTGGCTATTGCAAAAAACATGATCAGAGAAATCCATTCCATCGACACTACGCGTCCGGTGACCGCTGCTATATGTGGTTTTTGGGACAACCCGGGCAGGGAATGGGATTACTCAGAACATGCCTTCAGTGTCCTGGATGTTGGTGGCTATAATTACCAGTGGCAGAATTACGTAAACGACCATGAAAGATTTCCGGAACGGATAATGGTTGGTACAGAGTCGGTGCCAAAAGAAGCCTTTGAAAACTGGCAGCTTGTTAAAGAAAAACCTTATGTTATCGGCGATTTTGTATGGACTGGCTGGGATTACCTGGGTGAATCGGGCATTGGACATGCTTCCTGGCAGTCGGATAAAGACTTCAAAGACCCGTTTGCCATGCCATGGCCGTGGTATATATCCAACTGCGGCGACATCGACATCCTTGGCTTTAAGAAACCACAGTCATATTTCCGCGATGTTGTCTGGGATGAAAGCAAGCTTGAAATGGCCGTTCATGAACCAGCGCCGACGGGAAAACACGAGGTGGTCTCGTACTGGGGCTGGCCACAGGAAGAGCAGAGCTGGAACTGGAACGGATACAAGGGCAGACCCATACAGGTCAGTGTCTACTCGTCCTTCCCTGAAATCCGGCTGGAACTCAATGGCAAGGTTGTCGGTGAAAAGAAAATCCCGGCCGACTCAGGATACACGGTTCACTTTACCGTACCCTATGCACCCGGGGAACTTAAAGCGTCAGGTATTATTCATGGCGAAATTATGGAGACCAGAATTCTTAAAACAACGGGTGATGTTGCTGGTATCCGTCTAAATCCGGAAAGATTACGTATCATCGCGAGCAGGGACGAGATTGCATACATTGATGTAACAGCCGTTGACAAAGACGGAAATGTTGTACCCGACGCTGCTCTGCCTGTTAGAGTAGCCATAGCAGGTGAAGGTGCAATGCTGGCTGCGGGTAACGCTTCGCCCCTGGTACAAGGCAGTGTTCATGATACCACGTTTACACTTCACCAGGGCCGGGGAATGGTGATAGCCAGGTCCACAGGAAAGTCGGGTATTATTACCATTCAAGTCACAGCGGAAGGATTACCAGGGGTAAAAACAGAAATCATGGCAACCAGGAAGAAATCAGGTCATGAAAATTATTATTAGTCCCTGCATTTACTAATCAAGCTCTTCACATACTCTGTCAGAGTGGTAATTCACGTGGTCTTAACCACGCTTTTTCTACTAACATTTTATGGGAAAATCCCAACAATCCTTCATTCGGCAGTGTTTTGAAAGATGGGACGTCTGATAAAACGCTGTTTTTGTTCAGGCATAGTAACGGACATATTTCCTGTTAAGGGAAGGCATTTTTTTGTGTGAGAAATACGGTTATTAAGCAGTATCAAAAATGGAATACAAGAATTATTATAAAACACTCGGTGTTTCGAAGACTGCCAGTCAGGATGAGATCAAGAAGGCCTACCGGAAACTGGCAGTGAAATACCATCCTGATAAGAATCCCGGTGACAAGCGGGCCGAAGATCGATTCAAGGAGATTGGTGAAGCCTATGAAGTTTTGAAAGATCCGGAGAAGCGGAAGAAATATGATCAGCTTGGCGCCAACTGGAAGCAGTATGAACATGCCGGGGCAGGTGCCGGAGCCGGAGGAAGAAGCTATGACTGGTCCCAATTTGGTGGCCGTTCAGGAGCCGGAGGTGGACAGTCGTTTCATTACGAAGGCGATCTGGGAGATATGTTTGGTGAGGGAGGTGGCGGATTCTCCGACTTTTTCAATGCATTCTTTGGTGCCGGAGGGCCACGCTCGCAACAGTTCGGCGGGCAGTCTCGGGGGTTCAAAGGTCAGGATTTACAGGCAACCATGGATATTTCACTTGAGGAATTGTACCACGGTACCTCAAGGATACTCAATGTGAACGGTCAGAAGTTAAGGATTACTACCAAACCAGGAGCGTATGAGGGCCAGGAATTGAGAATCAGCGGCAAAGGCAGCCCAGGGGTTAATGGTGGCCCAAGAGGTGATATATACATCAGGATAAGGGTTATGCCCCACGACCGGTTTTCGCGTGATGGCAACGACCTCACGCTTGTTGTTGATGTCGATCTGTATACTGCAGTCCTTGGCGGAAAAATCGAGGTCCAAACACTTTCCGGAAAGGTCAGCGTTCCAGTGGCCAAAGGTACACAAAGTGGAAGCAAGTTAAGGCTGAAGGGCAAAGGGATGCCCGTATACGGAAAGCAGGGCATCTATGGCGATTTATATGTCAGGATGAACGTGATCATTCCCAAAGACCTGAGCACAGAAGAAACCGAACTGTTTAAAAAGCTCAAAGATCTGCGAAAATAAACAGGATTTTCAAACATATAAATCCAGGTTATGACGGCAATCACCTATTATTATCAATACGAAAGTAATAACCCGGCTATCAACCGCTTTATTGAAAGGGTGAATGCATTACGATACCGGTATTATGCCAGTGAGCTACTTGACCGGCTGGTTCGTGAACCCGATTTTGATCTCGAAGAAGCCGTAAGAAAAGCCATTGTCATCTGCAAACTGACCGGAATCCCCGTTCAGAATCATTTCAGGGCCGTATACCGATCGGAATACAGAGGAATAGCCAGGGACTGGAAGCTTTCGGAACTGGCCTGCGGAATAGTCGTTGCAAGCTTTAAAGCAACCACTTCCGAGGGACAAGATATCCAGGATGCCTTTATGGACTACCTGGGGCTGTAACCAGAAATAACATCTATAAGTTCGTTTTTAGATGTCACCCCGGCTTTCCGCCACACAGCGTCGCCCTTACTGAATAACATTATGGTGGGAATACTTTGCACCTGGTATCGCTGTGATACCTGCGGATTTTTGTCTACGTCAATTTTGATAACTTTCACCCTCCCCTGAAATTCTCTGGCCACCTCTTGTACAATGGGCGATTGCATTTTACATGGCTGGCACCAGTCGGCATAAAAGTCGATTAATACCGGGGTGTCAGAATTGATAATTGATTCGAAGTTGCCTTTCATATTTTTTCTATCATTGTTTCATTTACATGTCAGTCTGTCATATCAGCTTCCCGGTGATACCGGGAAAGGAACCCTGGCCCAGGCTTATCAGTCTAAAAAGGCGCTCCGGTCTCTTTCTTCATTTCACGAAAGATGACCTTGTCGGCCACTGCCGGGACATGACGATAAAGCCAGGTGATGAATTTCCCTTCGGTGGTAAGGGTGACATCGCGTCTTTTTTCAACAATACCAGTAGCCACCTCCCTGGCCACCTCTTCAGCCGGCATCAGTCTTTCCTCATCGAGGGGGGTATCGACCTGTGGCAAGCCGTACTTGTTTAAAGCAAGATTCCTGATGTTTGAACTGGTAAAGCCGGGATGTACTAACATAACATGCAGGCCATTCTCATAATTTTCAAGTCTTATCGTCTCCAGGAATCCGTCAAGCGCGTGCTTTGATGCCGTGTACCCGGTGCGCCCAGGTAAAGGGGTAATGCCGCATATCGAAGAGACACCTACCAGGCTGCCTCTCTGCTCAAGAAGATAAGGAAGGGCATACCTGGTGCAGTATACCGAACCCCAGAAATTGGTATCCATAAGCCTTTTCAGTACACTGAGGTCCACCTGGTTAAAATTGGCCCTCATAGATATGCCCGCATTATTAACCAGGACATCAATTCGACCGAAGGTTTTTACACACAGGTTTATAAGACTTTGGCATTGTTTCTCATCAGAGACGTCAGTGGTTACAGGCAAGGCTGTTCCGTCCTTTTTCCGTATCAAGTCAGCCAGTTTCTCAAGCTTGTCGGTACTGCGGGCTGCAAGAACAACTTTTGCTCCCCTGGCAGCAAAATCAATGGCCATGGCTTGGCCAATACCAGATGATGCCCCCGTTAT
>DASQZK010000080.1:0-2399 GCA_035638735.1 Bacteroidales bacterium | reverse complement strand
CTTTTGGCTGAAAATACCGGAGGTACCTGATCCTGTGGCCCTTCAAATGATTCCAGCACAGATAAAACAGCATCGTTGGTGATATGTTCAAACGGGAATGTTTTATCAATGCCTGTTTCAAGGTCGAACGAAGGGGTTGTTCCCCCCAACCTGATAGTGGTAATATATTCTTTTTCAGAATCCTGGAAAGATTGAATATTTTTTGTCTGCCGGCCGCTGCAGATAATCACCAGACCGGTTGCCAGGGGATCGAGCGTTCCGGCATGGCCGACTTTCAATTTTTTCAGCCCGTGCTTATTACAAAGAACGTTTTTTACTTTTCTGACCACATCAAAGGAGGTCCAGTAAAGATCCTTATCGATAAGGATTACTTCTCCGGTTTCAGGATACGTATTTGTTTTGTTTTCCTCCATTAGTAATCCTATGCAAATATAATAGCGATCAGACCCAAAATCACGCAATACACAGCAAAATAGATGAGTTTACCCCTCTTGACAATATTTATCATCCACCGGCAGGCGAATAATCCTGAGATAAAGGCTGCCAAAAATCCAATGATCAAAACGCTGCCGTTAATTCCCCCGGCGGGAGCGTCTTTCATTTTAAGGATATCCAAAAGGTTAGCACCGATAATGGGAAGCAGCACCATAAGGAATGAGAACCTGGCAAC
Organism: Bacteroidales bacterium; assembly: GCA_035638735.1. Lineage (GTDB taxonomy): Bacteria > Bacteroidota > Bacteroidia > Bacteroidales > DASQZK01. The sequence goes on along the minus strand of DASQZK010000080.1, from coordinate 1,729 downwards.
ATCTTCGCGCTTGTTACCAAGCAGGACGCCGGTTGATATCGTAGCTCCCGACCTCGAGATACCCGGGATTACGGCTAAGGCCTGGGCAACGCCAATGATAAGTGCATCAACGAACGGAATATGTTTCTGCCCTTCCTGCTTTTTCAATGAGGTCAGGCCCAGTAGAAGAGCCGTTACAAGCAGCATACTCCCTACAAAACGCAGGTTTCCACCAAATAATGTTTCAACCTGTTCCTCAAATAATAAGCCTATGATCAAAACAGGGACCATCGAAAGGAATATTTTTAAGATGTATTTGGTCGATTCATTGTACCGGAAAGTCAGCCCTTCCTTTAACAGCTTTACAATTTCAGAGAAAAAGACCACGATAGTGCTAAGCACGGTAGCACCATGAACCACAACGGTGAAGGTGAGACTCTGATTAATATCGGTGCCAAGCAGAACCTGGCCGATTTCCAAATGTCCGCTACTGCTCACGGGCAGGAACTCGGTTAATCCCTGGACGATACCAAGGATTATCGCTTCTATCCAATTCATGTGTGGGTTAATCTACGGAATTATCTTTTGGTTTTTTCATGATAGCCCAAATCTCAAAAATAAAGCCGAACAGCACTACCAGCGGGGCAAGGGTAATACGTCTGAAGCTGAAAAGCTCTTTCCCGTTAAACACGTTTGGATCACTTGATCCACCGCCGACCATGAAAATGAAACCGATGATGATTATGATGAATCCAATGATGAGCAGAATGTAGTTTTCCTTTTGCAAAGGGAAACCAGTTTGACTATTTGAAAGGTTTTTATTCATTGGTTTATAATTTGTATTACATCAATTAATGTCAATCAAACGTACAAGATATGAATTTGTTTCGGAAACCCGGCCCCGCCTGTTAAATTATGGATACGGGCTGCATTAACCGGTCATTCCATTATCTTATCAATAATATAAATCGTCTTTTTTCAGGTTCAGATACCTGGTTACAGCAAAAAACGTCGATACCATACTGATTAGTATTCCGGTAATCATTACGGCAAGGAATAAAAGCCCGATGATATCAGGATCGAGAATATATAAAATGTCCTTAACCTGTTTCTGGGCAATAAACATCAGTCCTGTCAATAAACCGATGGCTATTAGCGAGGCAATAAATCCGTGGTAAATACCTTTCCATACAAAAGGCCTTCTTATAAATCGTTTGGTAGCTCCTACTAACTTCATGGTATGAATGATGAAGCGTTTTGAGTAGATATTCAGCCGTATTGTATTATTGATAAGCGTGAGCGCAATAAGCAGTAGCAGGAATGAAAACGAAACGATGACCAGGCTTATTTTCCTGACATTTGCATCAATCTCGTGCAATAATGTTTTGCGGTAAAAAATGTCGTTGACCTGGGGGTAGGTTTTCAATTCTTTTTCGATGTATAGTATACTGTCGGGATTGGCGTAGGGAGCTTTAAGCCGCACCTTGATAACTGCAGGAAGGGGATTATATCCCAGAAAGGCGATAAAATCTTCACCAAGGGCTTTTCTGGTTTCTTCGGCCGCTTCCTCTTTTGAAATATAATCGGAACTGCGGACATACGTCTTGGCGTCAAGCATTTTTTTTAACTGCTGCATATCGGCTTCGCGGAGGTTGTCTTTTAATTCGATATTAAAGCCGATGTTTTCTTTGACATAGTTCCTTATGTTCCTGGCGTTGAGTATCAGGAAGCCTACTATTCCGAGAAGGAA
>DASQZK010000079.1:0-2855 GCA_035638735.1 Bacteroidales bacterium | reverse complement strand
GATTTGTTGGTATACCTCATAAAGGCAGGAAGATTATTTGGGTGAAGCGAAACGAAGATTGAGACAGGCAAGAATCTAAAGTAATCCAGTGTTACAAAATTACACGTTAATGTGTAAATATTACCTTATTTCTCATCCTCTTTCCGACAACTCTCGTAACGCCTCAATATTATTAATCAAGACCTTTTTACCGTTGACAGTCGCTATCTCATCACGTTCAAACTCTTTTAAGATTCGGATGGCACTGTCCTTCGACATAGCCGTCATATCGGCCAGGTCCTGCCGGCTGAGGGGAATTTCAAAGGTTAATGTTTCGTAAACGTTTTCAGATAAATAAATGAGTGCATCGGCCATTTTGCCATGCATCTGTTTCTGCGTAAGACTTAATATTTTATGGTATGTTTGTATGGTCCGCCTGTTCAAATGACTGATAAAGTGTTCAGCAAAATCAGCATTGCTTCGCAATACCTTTTTGAAATTTACGGCATTAATAAAACATACTACCGAATCCTCCAGGGCTGTTACAGTATAATGGTTGCGGTTGTCGGTGAATAAGCCGGGACCTCCCAGTATGGTGTTTGGGGTAACAAGGTTAAGCAGCAGGTTCCGTTGATCGTACCCTTCAATATATATCTTGGCAAATCCCTGGACAAGATTCGAAACATGGGTCAGGATTGTACCCTGCTTTATAATGTTTTCACCTGCCCGAAAATGAACCTCAAACCGTTCCTCGTTCAGGAGCCTGGTCTCCTTCTCAGTTAAAAGGCGGAATAATTCCGACTTAGTGTTACATTCCTCACAGCTCTTGCAAATCTTTGATCTCTGGTACACAGTAATATCGAATTAGTAATATATCTTAGTTCAAATATAAGTCAATTTATATCTATTCCCATAGTATTGTCCGACAAAAATCTTTTTTAGAACCGATCTAAATCGGCTAATTATACGTCTAACATCTTCACATTTCAAAACATATTTATTCATATCTGTGTATGGCTTACGTTAGCAATAGTTATTTTTGTAACAGTAAATTTATGAAGCAAAGGCTAAATGAAACAAACCATGAGAATAAAAAAACATTCGATTCTTAACGTGTTTCTTTTCAGTATTTTAACTACGGGATTTTTCCTGTATTCGTGCGAGAAGTACACGTATGAACCACCAAGCGTAAACCCCGACAAGGTTTACAGCTTTAAAGATGATATACTGCCCATATTCAATAATTGTGCTGCATGCCATCCGTCAATCCACGAACCAGATCTCAGCCAGGCCAATGCCTATACATCTCTCACAGAAGGAGGGTACGTAAATACCGACGCGCCGGAAAAGAGTAAGATCATTGAGAAACTTGACGAAGGACATGCCGGAATTAATAACAACTCCCCCGAATATATCGATATACTCGGCTGGATTACCCAGGGAGCTAAAAACAATTAACCTATTGTACAACAACTAAAACGCCAGATATGAAAAGCTTGATTGCACTTGCCCTTAGTTTATGCCTTATAATCCCGGCTTTCGGTCAGGATGAGAATGATGACAAGCCGGTAAGGTCACCTTTTGAAACGTCCTTGCTTATAGACAACCAAACTGTAGTCAGTCCGTTTAAAGGCGGACTCCAGCTGCAGATCCAGCACCGTTTTGGTACGGTTAAAAATGGCATTACCGATATTTTTGGAATCTATGCTCCTTCTAATATCCGCATGGCTTTGAATTATGGTATCACCGATCGCCTCATGATTGGAGCCGGTACCACCAAAGATTATAAATTGCAGGATGTCCAGTGGAAATATGCCGTAATACAACAAACCCGTTCCGGAAGTATCCCGGTATCGGTTAGCTATTATGGTAACATGGTTATTGACGCACGCAGCAAAGATAATTTCGGTCCCGAAGCCAGCTACCGGGATATTCACCGGCTGTCGTATTTTACGCAGCTGATTATTGCCCGTAAGTTTAACTTCAAATATTCATTCCAGGTAGCCCCGGGTTTCATCTATTATAATAGCGTGCAGGATGGATTGCAGAATGCAAACTTCTCTATCCATGCCGGAGGCCGGGCGAGGGTATTGGGTCCGATATCTATCCTGGCTGAATACGACCAGTTGCTGACAAAACAGGATGCCTTCGATCCAAAACCAAACTTAGCAGCCGGTATCGAAATCGGAACAGCTACCCATGCTTTCCAGATCTTCTTCGCTAACTACTCGGCCCTCATTAACCAGCGAAATCTTCTCTATAATACCAACGATTTCACAGAAGGTGACTATCGCCTTGGTTTTAATATTACTGTCAGATTCTGATAAACCCTATTATGAAGAAAAAAAGGAAATCTATACTCCCTCTTATTATTCTTGTGGCAGGTATGTTCGGCCTGCTGGTAAACTCTGCCCTGGCTGACCTGCAACAGGAAGATCAACAGGAAGAAAAAGGGATGGAAAATTCGGTGTTTGCCGAAGAAAACGAACAATGTCTGAAATGCCATGGTGACCAGTTTTACACCCTGACCGATACTCTTACCGGTCAGAGTAAAAGGCAATCGATGTGTAAGGAATATCATATCGACCGGAATGAATTTTACCATTCGGTGCACTGGAGCTTCAGCTGCCTCGATTGCCATTCCGACGGATACCAAACTTTCCCTCATGCCATGGAGCTCAGGTTTGCCGATTACTGGACATGTCTCGATTGTCATGGTTACGATGAGAATTTTGCCCAGTACCACTTTGAGCAGATTGATGAAGAATGCCAGAAATCAGTGCATTATACAGAGACGAACGGTGAGTTCACATGCTGGAAGTGTCACGATCCGCACAGTTATAAACTATTATCGAGAAAAACGGAAAATGTATCCG
>DASQZK010000078.1:0-9436 GCA_035638735.1 Bacteroidales bacterium | reverse complement strand
CCAACGGCCGTGCCTATAAGGAGTGTTGCGGCAAATCCGTTAATCATAAGGAACACATCGTAGGTTTTCTTCCCGAGGAAATTATCGGGCTTCGATCTGAACTCGTATGCTATGGCCTGTATAATGAAACAGAAAAGTATGGCCATCCACACCCAGTATGCTCCGCCGAAACTAGTGGCATAGAACAGGGGGAACGATGCGAAGAAGGCCCCGCCGAAGGTGACCAGGGTCGTAAAGGTAAATTCCCATTTGCGTCCGAGGGCATTGACGAGCATTTTTTTCTCGAGATCGGTTTTACCAAGGACATATATCAGTGTTTGCCCGCCCTGAACGAACATCAGGAAAACGAGCAGACTGGCGAGAAGCGAGATAATGATCCACCAGTATTGTTGCAGTTCAAAATAGGATATATTTTCGAGCATATTAATGTCCTCCTTCTTCTTTAGGTCCGAGTTTTATCTGTCGGGTCATGATTTTTACTTCGGCAATGGCCAGGGCTGTGAAGACGGCTGCAAACAGCCAGAACGTAACCTGTACAGCGCTGGCATCGATGTTTGATACTGCAGCCATAGTAGGCATCAGGTCCTGGATAACCCAGGGCTGCCGGCCCACTTCCGCCACCAGCCATCCGGCCTGGCTTGCAATGTAAGGCAACGGTATGGTGAAGAGGGCTACCTTCAGGAACCAGCGTCTGTGCTCAATGGTGTTCCTGTACAGAAAGATGAGTGTTAGCACGAAGAAGAGAACGAAATAAAAACCGAGAAGGACCATGACATGGAAACTGTAAAACGTCAAAGGCACATTGGGAATGAGACGCATCTCATCGTCGAGGTATCCGTAACCGAAATAGCTGAAATACTGGTCCTTGTATTCATCGTCGTAAAACCTGGCTTTGAGCGTTTCGTAAGTAGTAATGTCGCTGCGTTTTTTAGCCTCTTTAAGAGCACGAAGGTCCTCAATGACGATTCGTCCGCGGCGCATTTTTTCCCTGGCCGACATGATACCCTGCTCGGGGTTACCATTAACCAGGTCCACCACCCCGGGCACAAAAGCATTCCAGTTGCCGTAAGCCATGTACGACAAAAGGTTTGGAAACTCTATCCTCAGGGCGAAATCCTTGATGTTTTCATTCTCCGGATCACTGCCGGTTGTCGACATCACACCAATGGCTACTAGTCCGGCGCCTTCCTGACCATGGTAAAGGCCTTCGAGCGAAGCAAACTTCATGGGTTGGGAATGGACGATTTCCCGCGTGGAACTGTCACCGGTAAATACCAGGTATATCGACGCGAGGAGTCCGAACACGGCGCCTACCAGTATACTGCGTTTGGCAAAAAGAATGTCCCGTTTCTTCAGCAGGAACCAGGCCGCGATACCAATAACGAAAATAGATCCGAGAACGAAGCCGGAGGAAATGGTATGAAGAAACTTATTCACGGCCGTGGGTGAGAACAGCACTTCCCAGAAGTTCGCCATCTCGTTCCTGGCCGTTTCAGGGTTGAACTGCATGCCCAGGGGCGATTGCATCCAGCCATTCGCCACAAGGATCCACAATGCGGAAAGGTTAGCGCCCAGGGCTACCAGCCATGTCGACAACAGATGAAACCGTTTGCTGACCTTGTTCCAGCCAAAGAACATCACCGCGATAAACGTCGACTCCATGAAAAAGGCCATGATCCCTTCAACAGCCAGCGGGGCCCCGAAAATATCGCCTACGAACCAGGAATACTGCGACCAGTTGGTCCCGAATTCAAATTCAAGGATAATACCGGTCGCCACGCCAATGGCAAAATTTATCCCGAAGAGCGTCATCCAGAAATGCGTGATTTTCTTCCATACCGGGTCCCCGGTTTTTACGTAGATGGTCTCCATGAAGGCAACGATGAAGGACAACCCAAGCGTCAGTGGCACAAAAAACCAGTGGTAAATCGCTGTGAGTGCAAACTGCCCCCTCGACCAGTTCACAAGGGATAGATCGATGTTTTCAAGCATAATCTCAGGTTTATTTAGTTAGTTGTTCCAGTACGTAGTCACTACGTTGTGCATCCGTATTAAAATTTTTCTTCAACAGATCGGGAAAAAAGAATAGCTTCAAAATAGCAAACATGATAAACAGTTTGACCAGGATAACGATCCAGACCTGTTTACCCCAGGAAGACATATTCCGGAATCCGTAACGGTAAAAATTGAAAATGCGGATGAAAAGGTTCTTTTGCATAAATAGGTACCGGATTTATTGATCAAATATATGAAACGTTTATGAATTATGGGTTCTGGCAACGTTGCAATAACCCTCACGCAGTTATGGCATTAGCCTTTGGCTTGCCGTTCGTGCACCAGCCGATGATTGTGATTCTATGAACAATCTTATGCCGCAGGTGGTTCAACAGAAATATTGCCAGGCTTCAAACTCATACAATCTCAGCCATTTATCCATGAATTTCACATTATTTATAACGAGTCTAAAAAATAGTTGTATCATGGAAGCGGCAGGGTTATGGCTGGGCAGAAATTAAAATTATTATATATTTATATTCTGAAAATGAAGGAATAAAACTATGAAACCATTTATCCTCACCGCATTTCTCACATGTCTGTTTTCACTAACTGCCGGTATTTCCCAGACCCCGGTAACTACGCCCAAAATTGATGTCGGATTTGAAGAGAGGCAGGGTGAATATGTTGCACTCGACACCAGGCTTATTAATGAGAACGGAGACACTGTTCTCCTGGGCAGCCTTATCGACAAACCCACCATCCTGTCGCTTGTTTACTACCGCTGCCCCGGAACCTGCAGTCCGCTGATGTGGGGTATTGCCAAAGTACTCGACCAGGTAGACCTCGAGTTCGGGAAAGACTACCAGGTACTCACTGTAAGCTTCGACCCAACAGAGACCATAGACCTGGGGATACAGAAAAAAGGGAATTACCTTAAAAATATGAGTAACAAATCGCTGGGTAAAGACTGGTTGTTCTTTGTCGGTGATAGTGCAAACATTGCAAAACTGACCAACTCAGTCGGTTTTCATTACAAATGGATTGCCGGCCAGTATACTCATCCCACAGGACTGATTGCACTCGCCTCCGACGGGAAGATCACCAGGTACCTGCGCGGGATAGAATTTCTGCCTTTCGACATTAAAATAACCATGGTGGAGGCTGCCGACGGGAAGATAGGACCATCTATCAATCGTCTGCTTGCTTTCTGCTATTCTTATGATACCGAAGGAAATGAATTCGTTTTCAACATCACCAAAGTAGCCGGAATATTAATCACTTTTATTTCGCTGGTGATATTTTTGATTCTTGTATTTTCCAGAAGAAAAACAAAAAAAACCTGAAATGAGCGCTACCTCTACTCTGACTACTAACACTGAACCCAGCTACCTGGATTACGACAATCACCGTAAAGGCATCTTCGCCTGGATATTGTCGACCGATCATAAGCGGATCGGCCTGTTGTATATGTTCACCATCATGTCGTTCTTTTTTATTGGGGCAACGCTGGGTTTATTGATGAAATTTGAACTGATAGCCCCGGGTAAGACGATCATGAATGCCCAGACATACAATGCCTTTTTCACCCTTCACGGTGTCATCATGATATTCGTGATTGTCATTCCAGGCCTGCCGGCCGTGTTCGGCAACTTTTTCCTGCCGTTAATGATCGGGGCCCGCGACGTTGCTTTTCCCCGGTTGAATCTTTTTTCGTGGTATGTTTACCTTACTGGCATCGCACTGGTGTTGTATTCACTTTTTGCCGGTGGGGGTGCTCCCGACACCGGGTGGACGTTTTATGCGCCTTATAGTTTCAAGACCTCCACCAATATGCTTCCGGCCGTTCTCGGGGCTTTTGTGCTGGGATTTTCTTCTATCCTCACCGGGCTGAACTTCCTGGTGACCATACACCGCATGAGGGCCCCGGGCATGACCTGGCTGAAAATGCCCCTTTTTCCGTGGACGCTTTACGGCACAGCCTGGATACAGATCCTGGCCACACCTATAATTGGCATCACCCTTTTGATGATTGTAGCAGAACGGACACTGCATATCGGCTTTTTCGATCCTACCCTGGGCGGCGATCCCATCCTGTATCAACACCTCTTTTGGATTTACAGCCACCCGGCCGTATATATCATGATCCTCCCGGCCATGGGGGTCATCTCGGAGATCATTCCCACCTTCTCGCAAAAATCCATCTTCGGGTACCGCTTCATTGTCGGCTCAACACTGGCCATCGCTTTTGTCGGCTATTTCGTATGGGGCCATCACATGTTCGTGTCGGGCATGAGCGGTGTAGCACTGTTCACCTTTTCCTTCCTGACTTTCCTGGTGGCCATACCCAGTGCCATCAAAGTGTTTAACTGGATAGCTACCATGCATAAGGGCTCGATATTACTCGATACACCATTCTACTGGGCGGTTTCCTTTATTTTCGTGTTTATGATCGGTGGTCTCTCCGGTCTGGTGCTGGGTTCACTGGCTACCAACGTCCACCTTCACGATACCCATTTTGTACTGGCTCACTTTCACTTCATCGTTTTCGGCGGCACCGGCTTCGCTTTTTTTGCCGCCCTTCATTACTGGTACCCCAAAATGTTCGGCAGGATGTACGATGCCAAATGGGCCAATACCGGTTGGCTGATCTTCTTTATCGGCTTCCTGACCTTGTATTCACCTATGTTCTACCTCGGAATTAAGGGTATGCCCAGGCGGTATTACGATTACGACGAGATGTTCCACAGCGGTAATATCGTCTCCACTATGGGGTCCTGGATCATGATCGCAGGTATTATCATCATCGTCATCAACCTGTTCAGGGCTGCTAAATCGGGACCTAAAGGCGAGCAGGACCCCTGGAAAGGTCGCACACTGGAATGGACCGTACCTTCACCCCCTCCGGTGGAAAACTTCGATAAAATACCGGTCATTGAAAAAGGACCTTACGATTACAGTTAATGTCTTAAACCTCTATTATGGAAGAACACCGAGATGATCTAGCCTCAAAAACCGGAATGTGGCTTTTCCTGTTCACCGAAATGCTTCTTTTTGCAGGATTATTCGTGGTATATTCCGTGTACCGCTTTAAACACCCGGAAGCGTTTCACCTGGCTGCCGAAGAACTCAACGTATTCATCGGGACTGTCAATACAATCATACTTCTTACCAGCAGTATGACCATTGCCATGTCCATTACGGCTATGCAAAAAGGATCGACAAAACTGTCGCTCATCCTGTTAACCGTTACAGTAGTTTTAGGTTTGGCCTTCCTGGTGAACAAGTATTTCGAATGGAACACTAAAATCCATCACCATATCTATCCGGGGTCCGAAATTATGGCCAGCTGGGGCCAGGGCGACATTTTGTTCTTTGGCCTTTACTATTTCATGACCGGGCTGCATGCCTTTCATATCATCATAGGCCTGACCTTCATCGGGTTTGTCATGGTATATATCCGGAAAGGCAGGATCACACCCGACAGGTATGTCTTACTCGAAAACAGTGGTTTATACTGGCATCTCGTCGATATGATCTGGATTTTCCTTTTCCCCCTGTTCTACCTAGTAACCTGAAAAATGTACCACTATGTCTGACGAAAAAACACATATTATTCCCTACCGGACCCTGGCCATGATTCTTGTCGCCCTGGTTATCCTGACACTCATATCGGTGGCTGTTACCCGGATCCAGCTTGGCCCCTACACCGTGGCAGCAGCCCTGCTGATAGCCGTTGTCAAATCATCGCTTGTACTGACCATTTTCATGCATCTCAGATTTGAGAACCGCTTTTTCGCCTTCATGGTCACTGGAGTGATCCTTCTTATCGGGATTGTTATTTTCATTACCTTAATCGATTATATATACAGATAAACCTTATGTATTCAACCACAGGAATAGAAGCATCAAATTTTGCCGAGAAAGTCGACATGACCTTCATCATCATCCTGGGTATCTGTTTCCTGTTTCTGATAGGGCTCACGGCCATCATGATCTATTTTATCATCAGGTACAACCGGAAAAGGAATCCGAAGGCCACACCTAATGAAGGAAGCACGAAACTGGAGATTATCTGGACCATTATCCCCACCCTCCTTGCCATGCTGATGTTTTATTTTGGCTGGGCCGGATGGATACCCATGAAACGGCCGCCTGCCGATGCCAGGCAGATTATTGCCACAGCACGGATGTGGAATTTCTCCTTCATCTATGATAATGGGAAGACCTCCGACAAACTTTATGTACCGATAAACGAACCCGTAACCCTGAAATTACAGTCGGTCGATGTAATCCACAGTTTTTACATCCCGGCCTTCAGGTTGAAGGAAGATATGGTACCCGGACGTGAGAAGGTGATGTGGTTCATCCCCCAGAATGAAGGATCCTATCACATTTTCTGCGCCGAATATTGTGGTTTGCGCCATTCATATATGTCGTCGAGTGTGGAGGTACTCCCCAAGGATGAATTTGAAAAGTGGATGGCCGACACTACGAGTGCTGCAACAGCTGAAGAAGCAGGCGAACCCGAAGCCGCAGGCCTGGCCATCCTGAAGAAGAACGGTTGCACCGCATGCCATTCATCGGACGGCTCACGCCTTGTCGGGCCTTCATACCAGGGAATATGGGGCGAGCAACAGGTGATTGTGGAAAACGGGCAGGAAAAAACCGTTACAGTCGATTCGGCATACATCAGGCAATCTATCTATGATCCAAATTCACAGGTAGTGAAAGGCTTCCAGAAAGGGCTCATGCAACCCTATGAAGGAGTGGTTACCGAAGACGACCTCAGTAAGATCATTGAATACCTTAAATCGTTGAATGAATAGCAGGGAGGAGATGAACCTTGAAGGATTTTTATAGGCTTGGGAAATTTTCAATCATCTTTCCGGTGAGCTTTACGGCTTTCACCGGCTATTTCCTATACAGACCGATTATTGATATCAACCTTATCATGGTGGTGGCAGGGGTCTTTCTGCTGGGCAGCGCCGCTTCCGCCCTAAACCAGATCCAGGAACGTGATATCGATGCCCTGATGGAGCGCACCCGAAAACGGCCTCTGGCTGTCCGGTCAATGACCCGCGGTGCAGCAACCCTCTTTTTCTTTATCACCCTGCTTTCCGGTTCTGTATTACTGTACATCTTCGGATCAGGCCTTTCCATGTCGATTGGCCTGTTCACCATTGTGTGGTACAACGGCCTGTACACTTACCTCAAACGCCTTACCGCCTTTGCCGCTGTCCCCGGAGCCCTTACCGGTGCCATGCCCCCACTCATAGGCTGGACTGCGGCCGGCGGACAACTCACCGACTATACCGCCCTGCTCCTGTCCTTCCTGCTGTTCATCGGCCAGGTTCCCCATTTCTGGCTGCTCATCCTCATTTATGGTAACCAGTATAAAAAAGCCGGACTGCCCAATCTCACCAATGTATTTACTCTGAAGCAGATCACCAGGGTGACCTGGGCATGGATAATGGCATCATTCATGGCTGCATTGCTTTTAGCCTGGTTCGGAATCATGCAGAATGAGACGGTAAGACTTGTATTGCTCCTCATCACTTTGTCTTCAATGATTGTATTTACGGGCCTCCTCGCCAGGAAACTTACCCCGTATAAAATCAGGATATATTTCATCCTCCTGAATTCGTATTTCATGCTGGTGATGCTCCTGCTTGTCATCGATAAAATAGCAGCCTGAAAATGAGAGACCGCATAAAAGACCAAACCGGATATGTACTTGACCTGCTCTATATCCTGCTCCTGTTTACCCTGTTGGTTTTTTTCCTGAAGATGGTGTGGTACATGACCTATACACCGGTATATTACGACACCGCAGCGTCGGTAGGATTGGCGGGATTCAACATCATTGCCAGGCTGATATTCTCTGTGCTCATCCTGGTTACCCGCATCTTCCTGGTGTTCTATTTTGTAAGATGGTCGTACCTGGCCTATAGTTACCTCAGCAAACGCGACGAACTGTATTACCTCACACACGCGCCTTCCACCGCTGTATGGTCGTGGTTTGTTCCGGTTTTAAACCTTTTCATGCCCTTTTTGATTGTCCGTGAGATTTACGAGGCAATGCACGACATTGTAAAGGATGGAGAGATGCGTATTTCCTCCTGGCTCCTGCCCCTTTGGTGGGGACTGTTCCTGGCATCGGTTTTTTCCGGTTTCTTCCTGGCCTCATCGTCTGTGGCTTCTCTCATAACCGATCCGGCAAATATGACCGGAGGGTGGCTGAGCTACATAGTGATTATGAGTATTAAGATCGGTTCTCTGATCACTTCGGTCGTCCTGTTCCGGCGTCTGAAAAAGCTCGCTCAGCTGTTAAGTGTCATGTAGAAGAACTGGCCGATACCTACCGTAAAAATAAAATCACCATAAAGGGTGTGTTCAACAAACACCGTCATCAGTGACCGGCTCTTAGTATACGTCAAGGCGAATACCAATCCCCCGGCAAATGTAAGTACAAGCGCCAGCCAGTTTCTGAAAATGATGTGCGAAAAAGAAAACAAAAAGGCATTGGTTGCTATGAAAAGCCATTCCCGTTTAAATAAATCGCGGTAGCGATTAAAAAACCATGACCTGTAAATCAACTCCTGGGGGAAGGCTGACCATAAGGGATAAAAAACCATGATCATCAACCACAGGCCCGTATTTTTCAAGGGCATAATGAATAATTTGGCCGGTGCAATCAGCCATACTGCAATTGTCGTAAACACACTGAAAACAGCAAATCGTAACAGCACCGGTCGCCAGCTCCTGAACCCATTAAAACCAAGTTGCCTGCGGTTGAAGGATTTATCGCGAAGCAGGAAGAAAAGACATATCGTGAAAACCAGCAGTAAGGGAATTGACTTATGAAAAGGGATGAGATTAAGATAATAAAGTAATGGCAAGCCGACATAAACGAGGATAAGTTCCGCCACTTTAAAGAACGGGCGGTTATATATTCTGGTCATGATATCATTTAATTTCACGTAAAACACCAAAAAACTCCACCGGAATTTATCGCCATACCCCCGTATATCAAGGCATAAACATGCCTTTCAATTACCTTTATTAAACATCCATGCTAACGACAAGGTTTACTTTCAATTTCATTAATTTTGTTGTTTCTTTGCATGTTTATGGAAAATTTATTCTCAGATTATCTCCTTCCCGTCACCCTGGGTATCATTATCCTCGGCACAGGTTTATCCATAGAGTTCAGGGATTTCAGGAATATTTTCCTCTATCCGAAAGCTGTACTGGTCGGATTGTGTTGCCAGATGGTATTCCTGCCCTTGATTGCTTTTGGCATTGACCTTATCATTCCCCTCGATCCGGTTTACAAGGTGGGGCTCATCCTTATTGCGGCATGCCCAGGCGGAGCCACTTCCAACCTGGTAAATTTTCTTCTTTCCGGTAATGTTGCGCTGTCTATTTCCATCACGGT
>DASQZK010000077.1:0-7059 GCA_035638735.1 Bacteroidales bacterium | reverse complement strand
TTGAACGGATCGTAGCAATGCACGGCCTGGGCCACGTAAGGCTCATCTTTAAGGGCGGGGATGAGATTGCGGCCGTAATCCAGGCCATCGACGAAAATAATCCTTTCCGGGCTTATATTGTGGATTGCCTCGATGGCCATCTGCATCACTTTTACGTAGGCATCTTCAGAAACGCCTGAAGGCTCGTTCACCAGGTTGAAACTCAGTCGCGACGGGGCGATGTCTTTGTATCGTTGGGCAAAATATTCCCAGTGACGTACGAAGGCCTGCTGTGCCAATGAGTCGGTCCACAGGTCAAGGTCCTGGTTCGGCGGCACGGCAGAGGTGTTCACGCAATACCCCGGTGCCCGGTGCAGGTTCAGGCTCACATGCACATCGTATTGCGAGCCCCACTGTATGGCGTTATCAATGTCCTGCACTTCATTCTCCAGGAAGACGTCCCAGTCACCGGCTTGCGTATAGGTACGGTAGTCGACCGGCAGGCGCACGAAATTGAATCCCAGCTCGTGGATCATACTGAAGTCACTTTCTCTGTAACCGTCGTTACTCCAGTTGACATCGAATTTACCGAGGAGGTTGAAACCTTTTTGGCTGGCGCAGAAATGATGCAGGTCAGTGATCACCGAGTCGCCCTCCATGGGATTGGCTTTAATGGGACGGGTTATCGAAAGGAAGATTAAAATTACCATGTATAGCAAGGTGGCCCGGCTTTTCAGGGGCATGTGAGTAGTTGGAGAAGCCTTCATGTTAAATTAGTGTTTGAGTTTTATCAAAGCTAAATATTTGGAGGAGAATTGCAAAATGGGGTGGAGGGTGAATAAAAGGTGGAAAAAAATTATTTTGTTGGTTTTTTCGAAATTTGGTAGATTTAGGTAAAAGATAATATGCGCAATACTGCGTGTACAAACGTTGTAGCCAATGCCCCGAGTAAAACGTCCTATTGCAAATAAGTAAATAAATATTTACCTTTGTGAATACTAAAAATTCATGAAATGTTCTGAATTATACAGGATTATTGTCAAAGACGGATGGTATCCGGTTTCTCAGAAAGGATTCTATATTAAAATGAGACATGCCCATAAGCCTGGTGTAATTATATTTCCTAATCATGGAAGCCAGGAACTGGGAAAAGGACTCGAGAACAAGATCATGAAAGATGCAGGATTAAAATAAAATTTGAAAATGAAAGGGATGAGGAGAAAAATAAACATAAGTGTTGAAAAAACCGATACGGGATTTTCAGCCTATGCTACAGGGTATCCAATTTTCACCACCGGACGGACAGTTTCGGAATTACTTGAAAATGCTCTCGAAGCGGCAAATCTTTATTTTGAAGAGGAGGGAAATTCCCTAACCCAGGAAAATCTGAAATTTGAAATCGATTTTAAGCAGTTCTTTCAATATTACAAAGTATTAAACGCAAAATTTTTAGCTGAAAAAATTGGAATGAACCCAACACTTTTGTCTCAGTACGTACAAGGGCATAAAAAACCATCCGATAAGCAAACTGAAAAAATTCTTGAAGGCATACATCAGATTGGTCAAGAATTATCAGAAATAAATTTAATCCACAAATAGCAGAGGCACTGGCTACAACATCGTATATGTGCCACAGCTATTTTTCCTGCTCTGAGAATAGCTATTCTGAAAAATAATGTATCTTTATTTTGCGATACTCAGTCGCAGGTAGCTGCCTCACATGTACGCCAACTGTTGTAGCAAATTGGACTGATTGCTGGTCAGAAACATCCTTTCAATTATTCGCAAACGAAGATAAATCTCACCATAAGTGACACGAATCAAAGCCGGATTCACGAAATTACTATTAAATTAGCGACACAATGCTTTAATATATAGCAGATGAAAATTACAAGATCATTTTTTGTTATTGTCATATTGCTCTTGCTAAACATTTCGGCCTTCACACAGTTTCGGGTTATCGTTTCATCCGACTTCCCGCCCTTCCCGGTAACCAATAGTGATCCGGATGATGTGCAATCCATGGTGCGTTTCTTACTCTATACAAATGAATTTGATGTTGAAGGGTTGATCGCTTCAGCTGGAACATTCGGCATGGTAGCTGAAAAGAAAAATATTCTTGACATACTTGATAAATATGATCAGGTTGATGAAAATCTCAGGAAACACGATCCTGCTTATCCTACCGCTGACTACTTACGTTCCGTTACCTATGAAGGGCTTGGTAATAATCACAACCTGGATATAAAGTGGGGATGCAATAAACAATCCTGGTCCGAAGTCATTGGTTCCGGTAAAGACAGCGAGGCATCGGAGGCCATAATTGCTGCAGTTGATAAGCCGGATCCAAGACCCTTGTACGTCTGTGTATGGGGTGGACCGCGGGAAATCGCCCAGGCTATCTGGAAAGTACAGAATACACGCAGCGACGACGAATTCAATACCTTCATTAGTAAGCTCCGTATCTACCTGATTGCCTGCCAGGATGCGACGCATGAATGGCTGATGAACAATTTTCCGGAACTGTTCATCATCGAATCAAAAACAACATATCAGGGCATGTTTGGTGCCGGAAGCCTTTCATGGGTTGAAACGAATATTATCGAAAATCATGGACCTCTGGGTGCCGTATATCCTCCAAAAGCAATTGCCGGCCCGGGAGTTATCGAGGGTGATTCACCTTCCTTCTTATACCTGGTGAGTGCCAATCGTGGTATCAACAACCCTGAAGATCCAACCCAACCAAGCTGGGGCGGAAAGTACGTACGTGATGGCTCAACGAATCATTTTATTGACGGACCCGGGAAAACATCCATCAGCATGTGGAGTGATGATTTCCAGGAAGACTTCCGGAAACGTGCTAACTGGATGCTGCCTTAATACTTGTCTGGCCGTTTACTTCTCAATGGGAACCCCATCTGTTAAAATGAGATTTAACAGGGCTGATTTTATAAAAACGTAAAAATGTTTATATTTGATACTATCAAATGATACTATAAGCTTTGAGGTAATGAAGCCACCTTACGAAATAACAAACAGGATACTGGAATTAATCGCTTCGATTTCAGAATTGCTTGGAGAGATAAAAGCTGCCAGGTTAAATAAACCCCCGACTGAATTACGAAAAAGAAACAGGATTAAGACAATCCAGTCATCCCTGGAGATTGAAGGTAATACACTGTCTATTGAACAGGTAACGGATTTAATAAACAATAGACGCGTATTAGCTCCGAAGAAGGATATTCTTGAAGTTAAAAATGCCATTCAGGTATATTCTAAATTGGATTCTTTCAATGCCTATGAACTTAATTCATTGCTTAGGGCGCATAAGCTTCTCATGAACGGACTGATAGAGTTTCCGGGGCAATTTAGAAAAACAGCGGTTGGAATTGTTAAAGGGAAAGACCTGACACACATTGCACCAAAAGATGAAATGATATATTCCCTGATTAAAGATCTGTTTGATTATTTGCAAAACGATACGGATCTCCCGTTAATAAAAAGTTGTGTATTTCATTATGAATTTGAATTTATTCACCCTTTTCTTGATGGCAACGGTAGACTGGGAAGGCTCTGGCAAACATTGATTTTAAAGGACTATTCTAAGGTATTTGAGTTTCTTCCCATCGAGATCCTGGTTAAAGAAAGACAAAATGATTATTATTATGTGTTAGGAAAGGCTGACAGTCAAGGGTCATCGACAAGTTTTATTGAGTTTATGCTTGAGATTATTAATACTTCATTGGATGATCTGTTAAATGTACAAAATTTTACTGTGACCGATTCAGACAGAATCAGCTTGTTTAAAGATTTTATTGATGACAAAGAATTCTCACGCCAGGAATATTTGAGATTCAATAAAGATATTTCTCCCGCTACGGCAAGCCGGGATTTGAAAAATGCCGTTGACAGAGGTATACTGACTAAATCGGGAGACAAGCGATTAACAAAATACCGTTTCCAATAACCTGGTAGCTAACGTCCTAACGTTTAACAGTTAAAAAACAATATTCATCCTAGTCACTCAACCGCCGGTACCTGAAATTCCGGAACGTCACACTCCCGTCGCCCATGGAGACCAGGCCGATGCGCAGGCTTAAAAATCCGCTCAGGGCATTGTGATTAAAGCCGGTGGTTTCCAGTGAACTTTCGATCTTGGTCCATTTTTCACCATCGGTGCTGTAATACATATCAACCGTATTGTCAACACTTTTTAGGCGAAGGAACACGTGGTTCTTTATGACGTTTTTTTCGGTTTTAAACTGCCAGCCCCGGAGGTTCGCCAGGATATTCTCCTGGTCGGCGAGGATACCCGAATAGGCCACTTTGTTATAAAACAGGACAAGTCCGCCGACGGCATTACCCTCGATATTCAGTTCCACATCGGCCGTATAGGCATGATCGGACGGAATGCAGAGCAGGGGAGAGCAGTTCGCAACGGAATTCCCTTCGGCCTTAACGATTAAACTATTATTATCTAGGCGGTACCTGTCGGGATTGTACTCGCCGAAAAATTTCCAGTGCGGTTTCAGGGTCTCTCCGTCGAACTGGTCGCTCAGGGAGTAGTCCGATTTGAAAGCAGGCAGATCCGGCAACTTTACGGGCTTTTCATCCGTGATGCCGTCGGGTATTTTATACCAGCCGTCTTTTGTCCATTCAACCGGCAGGAGCAGGGTTTGGCGCCCCATGTTGTAGAAGCCTTTCTCATAGGCATGGAAGATGATCCACCATTCCCCGTTGGCATCTTCAAACACGGTGCCGTGACCTTTAGACAACCATCTCTCTTTATTGGATTTGGCTCTCAGTATTGGATTGTAGGGTGAATTTTCCCATGGACCATCGATCGATTTCGACCGGGCCGAGATCACCATGTGACCGGTGGCGGGACCGGCCGTACCCCCCTCGGCAACCGTCAGGTAGTAATATCCGTCTTTTTTAAGAAGCTTCGGACCTTCCATGCAGAAACACTCAATGGACCAGTCGCGCGGTATCTTCCAGCCATCGTACGAGTGCTTTAGTTTCCCGGAAACCGAAAGCCCGTCGTCGGACAGGGGAACATAGCCGCCGGAACTGAAGAAAAGATACCGGTTACCGTTTTCATCCGTCACGTGGCCGGGATCGATGTTCCCGACGTTCAGGTTGACCGGGTCGCTCCAGGGACCGTTGATCGAATTGGCGTAAACCACGTAATTGGTATTGTTGGCGGGGAAATAGATATAGTATTTGTTTTTGTATTTTACCAGGTCGGGGGCCCAGACCGAGCCGACATATTTATGTAAGGCATTTGTTACCGGATCCCAGTTAATCAGGTCTTTTGAATGCCAGATCAACAGTCCGGGGTAGTATTCGAACGATGAATTGACAAGGTAATAATCGTCGCCCTCGCGTAATATGCTCGGATCGGGATAATCGCCGGCGAAAATTGGATTGGTATAATAGCCGGCTATTGTGTCGTCGGTTTGGCGCTGGTATTGTGCGTTGGCCAGAACTGCTGATTGTAACAGCAGGATAGCCAGAAGGGTTTTAGTTGTGTTCATCGGTAATCTTTTTTCGAAAATAAGAATAATGGAAGCATTTTCATTGGGGTACAAAGAAAGATTCCAAAATTATATTATTGCCATGGGTTTTCAACAACCAAATTCGTTATTCAATCCCTTCAGGATTGCCGGTTGACGGTGTCCATCTGACCCCGGGTTTTCACCTGGGGCTACTGTTTATTCAATCCTTTCAGGATTGTTTGAAAACGATGCATAATTCAAAGGCCATGATCACCAGGTATAGTTGGTACATTACCCTGAAAGGGTACAATTATTCGATCCCTTCAGGATTGCGGGGATATGATATCCATTTTTTCCGGGCGGTTAACCCCAGTTAGAATGATGGGTGATTGATTGGTTGATTCCGTGATATGAATGTTTAAAAATATAACTGGTCGCGGATAGCAGAACACCCTGAAGGGGTACAATAAACAGTAGCCCCGGGTGAAAACCCGGGGTAGAATGATTGATGTCGCCCACAACCCTGAAAGGGTTGAAAATTTAAATGCTACCGGGAATTATTGACTTCTAAAACAAATATTTCCAATCAAAATCCAACCCATGCTCTGTCAACAATTCAATAAGCTCCTCTGTATAACTCTTATTTGCATGATGTTCTTCCTGACCGTTTACATACCCGATTAAATTATTTCTGCTTGATACATGGTAGGTAAATGCACCGTACCCATTTTGCCATGAATTGAAATTTTGAAATAATCCCCTTTCATTTTTCATCATTTTGTTCGAAGCCAGTTTAATATCCTTGATCAAAGATGACAACGACTGAACAGGATGCAGATCAAAAAGAAGATGGATATGATTCTTAAATCCACCAACAGCAAATGGATGGCAATTTTTATTTTCCAGGGTTCCTGCCATATAGGCAAAAAGAGAATACGAATTTTCGGCATCCAGGAAGGTTGAATCGAGTTTTTCCCTGAAGACCACCTGGTAAAGTGTTTGTGTGAATGTCCCCATTTTTAATAAATTTTAATTTGATAATGAATTGAAATTGTCAGGACCGGGAAAGGGCACTGCCGTTTATCTATTAATGGGAATTGGATGGAAAAATCGTTGGCTGAAATGTGATTATTTTGAAATGTTTATTCAATCCCTTCAGGATTGCAGGTTGACGGTGTTCATCTAACCCCGGGTTTCACCCGGGGCTACTGTTTGTTCAATCCTTTCAGGATTGTTTGCAAAACGATGCATATTTCGAAGGCCATGATCACAGGTATAGTTGGCAAACTACCCTGAAAGGGTGCAATAATTCGATCCCTTCAGGATTGCGGGGATATGACGTGCATTTTTTCCGGGTTGATCCCCCAGGGCATCTGTTTTTTCAATCCTTGCAAGATTGTTTGCCAACAATGAATAGTTCGAAGACCATGATCACCATGTATGGCTGGCACGTTACCCTGACTACCCTGAAAGGGTGCAATAATTCGATCCCTTCAGGATTGCGGGGATATGACGTGCATTTTTTCCGGGTTGATCCCCCGGGGCATCTGGTTTTTTCAATCCTTGCAAGATTGTTTGCCAA
>DASQZK010000076.1:0-11058 GCA_035638735.1 Bacteroidales bacterium | reverse complement strand
AGGAATGTGATGTAAACCAACAGGTTGAGCATCCATATTATCGAGATATTAAACCTGAAAACAGGTATGAACTGGTTTTTAAAGCGTTTGCGGGAAGTGAAAAACCGGGCTCTCCCAAATTCCGATTCTGGCATGATGAATACCGACTGGCCGGTTTTGAAAAGATGGTCACCCCTGTCAATTATGGAAGGGTGGGTATCAGTGCCCCTGACAAGTTGTTCTACAAACGCATTCTGATTCCGGTTTTTGAATTCGGATAAACTCTCTCCTTTCAGGGAATCGGCCAGATGCACTCTTGTATCCTCGATGGTTGAATGGGTTTCAGTTATGGTGTTTTCCATCAGGAATCTGATATAGGTCAGGTAGCCGTATATGGCGTTGTACAGGTCGGTGTTGTAGTTTTCTGCCGTTAACATACCCGGCTTATCGAAAGGAGCAATATCACCCTGTTCGCTGAGCAGATCAAACTCGTGTGAAATAAGGGTGAGGCATTCTTGCAGGCTGTCAGCCGGAGCGCCTGACGCTTTCAGGTCATTGCACCGGATCAGCCTGGACTCAAGCGCCGGCACCGTGTGTTCGAGAATAAATTTACTCTGATACAGTTTTTTCTCATCACTGAAAAAGTATTTGTTGTAAGGATTTTCTGCATACTGGTCAACCATCATGGCCTCGTAAGCCCAGCGGGAAGGGAAGAATTCAGCTATGGCCGGGATAAACTTTTCAGGGTCGCCTGGTTTACTGAAATGGTCGAAATGTATAAGGAAACCTGTAAAAAGCAGGTTTGGAAGAAGCAGAAAGGGGATCAGCACATAGAGCGAGTTGATCTGGCGCATACCCGATGAGAAGGCCAGGGCAAGCAGATTACCAAATACTGCCAGGGAGAAGAACGTGACAATATAAGGCAGGAACATACCTTTTATGCCCAGGATAAAATTTCCGGTAATGGCAAACAGGAAAGTCTGAACGCCGGAAACCATCATCAGGTAAGCTACTTTGGCATTCTGAAAGCTGAAATAACTCAGGTTCAGCGACTGGTCCCGCCTGATCCGTTTTCGGTCGTTGAACATCTCGGCAGCACCGGTTAATAAGCCGCAAAAAAATATGAAGTTGATAGAGAGAAAGATATACAGTGGCAGGTATTCATTTTGAGAAAACACATAGTCTTTTCCGTAAATCAACCTGAGGAACAGAGCAATGAGACTCCCGGTTAAAGGAATCCCCAAAAGTGTCCAAAGTGCATACCCTGCCTCAGAAAACCGCACCCGCAGATTCCTTAAAAGGTAAATAAAAAATTGTTTTTCTATACCGGGCAGTCTTGAAGGGTTAATTGGAACAGGTTTTCCCGGTGGCCTGGTATCCTTTTCCCCTGTTTCATTTTCGGCACGCCAGGCATCGTACCAGGCTCCCGGCGATACCAACCGATCGTCGCTGACAGATCCATCGGAATGAATTTTCTTGGTTTCTACTATTTTGATGACATCTTCAGGATTGACCTGTCCGGAGCCTGACTGAATATAATAATAGGGCAGAAGGCCGGTCTTCCTGAAATGAGCAATTGATCCCGATGGTTCGCCCGAATAGATCAGGTAACCGTCCTGGTCGATAAGCCAGACCTTGTCGAACATGTTAAAAAGTTCGGCCGTTGGAAGCAGTGAGGTGAGAAAAATAAGCTTGCCCTTGTAGGTCTCTTCTTTCAAAATGGAGAGGAGCCGTCTTGAATCGGAGTAGGACAGTCCAGTAAGCGGTTCGTCCAAAAAAATGACGTATGGATTCCTGATCATCTCCAAAGCGATCCTCAGGCAGACACGCTGAAAGTCGGAAATACGATGATCGTTACCTGTTCCGGCAGTAATACGGCTGATACCGGTAAGAGAGAAACGCTCAAGTGTCTCTGTAATCCTTTTGTTGATCTCTTTCTCGCTTAGTGAACCAAGCGTGAGCTGGGCATGATAGTAGAGGTTTTCGTATACCGTGAGTTCCGGGAATAACAGGTCTTCATGTGAAATATAGGCGATAGCTGATTTGAGCTTGTAACTGTTTTCCGCCAGGTCGCTATCATTGATGAACACCTTACCCTCTGTGGGCGTCAACTGGTTCGAAATGAGTTTGAGAATAGTGGATTTCCCGGATCCGTTATTGCCGAGAATACCTGTCAGTTGTCCCGATTCTTCGGTAAAGGAAAAAGGCTTAATGCTGAAATGGGTCGTTTTGTAGCGGTAAAAAACGTAATTTCCCGAAAGGGTTATCTTTGGCGGCCTGTCAGTAGCACTGAATAGTTCTTCAATCTCATCGTAATATACCGGTTCAAGTCCTTCAAACTGGATATGATCCTTTTTCCTGAGGGTAAATAAATATCCTTCCCATATCCGTTTATCATTTAAGAAAAGGGCTGATTTGCCTTTGTGTCTGAATATAAGATAATTATGCCTTGGAAAATACCTGAAATGTACTTCGCCACGGATCCTGTCTGACAACGTCATGTCGGACGAAGGAGTATCCCTGGTTCGTTTATGTTCTTCTATCCACACTCCTTCCAGCTTATCGATTTTGTCCTGGTTCTCTACAATAATCAGGTCGTCGCCCGAGTCGCTGTCGGTTATTCCCCTGATAAAATCACATGCCGCCCTAAAATCTTCTGGTATGAGATTAAGGCTGGTACTCAGTTCCCTGATAAATTCTGTATTTTCTTCATCGGCATCTGTAAAGATGCGATTGAATTCCAGCAACGAAAGAATGATCAGCAGTCTTTCCTGGAGGTAAAGGTTGTTTTGAGACTTATTTCCGGCTTCATGCAATAGCTGGTTTCGTATTCCTGAAATATCGGACGGCTGTGTGTATGGGTGTGAGGTAAGTTCGAAATAGTATTTACCCGTATACGAATTAAAGATCTTAAGGCACTCGTCTACAGGATAGGAAATAGCAGCTTTTTCAAAATATTCGGTCAGTTTGGAACGAATGTTTTGCGGCTTCTTCCCCGGAAGAGGAAGAAATAACAATGAAAAGAAATGCATCAGGGCATCAATAAAACTCTGACTCATAATATTCGTTCCGGGTTTTAAAGAGATAATTCAGATGATGTGAAATCACGTGGACGAAATTTACTAAAATCTGATATAAAATTAGTTTTTGCCACCTAAAAATACATTATAAACGACGAATATGATCTTTGAACGGTATATATTTTTTACCCATCGCCGGTTTTCACATCTCCCGCTTTCTTACCAAATTCGTACGTAAATATGGAACATCTTCCTATCTTTAGGTGTTTCCAAAATACGAATCCCAAAAACCTACAGTAATATGAATGTATTGAAATCAGTTTACGGAGTCATGCCTGAAGGCAGAGATATTGATCAGTTTACGCTTGAAAACGACCAGGGAATGGTAGTTAAGATCATAAATTATGGGGGGATCATCACTAATATTATGGTTCCTGACAAAAACGGCGACCTTCATGATGTGGTGCTTGGCTTCGATAACCTTGAAAGTTACCTCGGGACACACCCGTATTTCGGGGCCATTATTGGTCGGTATGCAAACCGGATTGCCAATGGACGTTTTGAACTCAATGGAAAAGGATATACACTGGCTGTAAATAATGGTCCGAATCACCTGCATGGTGGAATTCACGGATTTGATAAAAAAGTCTGGTTTCCAAAGAAATTCAAGAACGAAAATGAAGTGGGACTGAAACTGACCTACCTTTCGGAACACCTGGAAGAAGGTTACCCCGGCAATTTGCAGGTAGAAGTTGATTATGCCCTCAATAATAATAATGAATTGATCATTCGCTATAAGGCGGAAACGGATATGGACACCCATATCAATCTGACTAACCATTCGTACTTTAATCTTAACAGCGTTAGCTCAAATGTCCTGAAGCATAAACTGATCATGGCTTGTGACCGTTATACACCGGTTGATGATACCCAGATACCCACCGGCGAGATACGGAGTGTTGACGGAACCGCATTTGATTTTCTCGAAATGAAGGAGATTGGAAGAGATTTTGGGCAACTGGAAAATGGTTATGACCACAATTTTATCATCAACAAAGAAGATTTTGAGATGAAGTGGTTCGCCCGTGTTGAGGATCCGGAATCAGGACGGATCATGGAGGTAGGGACTACCCAGCCCGGGGTGCAGTTCTACACGTCGAATTTTCTGAAAGACGTCAGAGGTAAAAATAGTATGACGTACCAGCCACAGGATGCCCTTTGCCTCGAAACACAGCATTATCCCGATTCACCCAACCATCCAAGGTTTCCTTCTACTTTACTGAAGCCCAATGAAGAATACAGGCATACAACCATTTATAAATTCGGGGTTAAATAATCGGGTATGAAAAGGAACCTGTTTTCTGTATTACTGGCGGCTATCGCAGTAATAGCCCCCGCCCAGGATTATTGTTCAATGGCCCGGAAAGCCTCACTGGTGAGCGGCTCGGTATCGCCGGGTTTTTCTCCCAGGGAGTGTCTGTATGATGTGAACTTTTATTTTATACGTGTTGAAGCAGACGATTCCTCTGCTAATATCAAAGCCAGCACCTCAATCGGTTTTCGGGCACTGGCCCCTGTCGATACCCTGGTATTCGAGCTCTCGGCCTCACAGGTTGTCGATAGCGTTGCACTTAACGGTATCAACAATCCCACGTATTACCAGTCGGGCGAACTACTTATGATCATACCCGAAAGCCCGTTGCCTGCTGAAAGTGAAAATGAAGCCGTCATCAGGTACGCCGGTACCACCTCTGCCGGCGGTTTCTTTACAGGATTGTCGAACGGGCGCGATTTTGTCTATGATAAAAGGGTGACCTATACGCTTTCCGAACCCTATGAGGCGAAAGACTGGTTCCCGGTGAAGCAGGATCTGGCCGACAAAGTTGATTCGGTCTGGGTTTTTATAACCACCAGGGAAGGACTGATGGGCGGTTCCAACGGCCTCCTTACCAGGGTGTCACATCCTTCCCCGGGCAAGGTGTGCTACGAATGGAAATCACACTACCCGACCGACTATTATCTCATCTCGTTTACCGTGGCCGATTATATCGATTATAGTTTCTATGCGGTATCGGATGTTCTGGGCGATTCACTGCTGGTGCAGAATTTTATTTATAATGCACCTGGAATCCTCGACAGTCAAAAAAAAAATATCGACCGGACAGGTGATTTTATTATCTATTTCTCAGAACTTTTTGGCCGCTATCCGTTCATAAATGAGAAATACGGGCATTGTATGGCTCCCATAGGAGGAGGAATGGAGCATCAAACCATGACCACTCTGCAAAATTTCAATTTCAGCCTTGTATCTCATGAACTGACCCACCAATGGTTTGGCGACTATGTGACCTGCGGCTCATGGCGCGATATCTGGGTTAACGAGGGGTTTGCTTCTTATGGAGAATATCTCGCCCTCGATAAATTCAAGGGCAGGGATGCCGCTCTGAACTGGATGTCGGATGCCCACGACAGGGCCATCACCGATCGGAGCATGAGTGTGTACTTAACTGAAGATGAGATTAACAGTCCCGGCCGTATTTTCGATTACAATCTGACATATAAAAAAGGTGCTTCCATTATCCACATGTTACGCTATGAGCTGAATGATGATTCGTTGTTTTTTGGCATATTACGAAGCTATCTCCGGCAACATGCCGATTCAACAGCTCTGGCAAGCGATTTTATCCGGGTCG
Source organism: Bacteroidales bacterium (assembly GCA_035638735.1). Classification (GTDB taxonomy): domain Bacteria; phylum Bacteroidota; class Bacteroidia; order Bacteroidales; genus DASQZK01. The sequence goes on along the minus strand of DASQZK010000076.1, from coordinate 5,366 downwards.
TGAACGATATGAGCGGCAAGGACTATGACTGGTTCTTTGATCAGTGGTATTATGGCAGCGGCTACCCAACTTTCGAAACGTCATGGAACCAATATGAAGACAGCCTTGTTCTCGACGTCTACCAGGTCCAGGTCAATAACCAGAAACAGGTTTTTAATACCCACATGGATTACCAGGTTATTTTTGAGGATAATTCCGACTCTATCTTCAGGGTTTGGCTTGATAATAGTCACGAGCAATTTACACTGCCTGCGAATAAGAAGGTTAGTGTTGTGGTCGCCGACCCCGGGCTTAACGTGTTGATGAAATCAACTGTATACGAAGAAAACCAGGGTACCGTCTATTTTGAAGTATCACCTAATCCGTTTACAAACAGCCTCGATATTTTTTTCAATAATCCTTCTCCCGGCAGAAAGGTTTTTCTTGCCGGGACCAATGGAGACCTGATACGTTCCGAACCTGCAGAGGGGGTGAATAAACACCTTAATCTCGAAGCACTTGAACAAGGACTGTTCCTTATTTTTATCATCACTCCAGACGGGAGGAGATATACGAAAAAGATTGTCAAGCTGAATAAGGAATGAGGAATGAGGACTTTTTGGGGTGCACGGGGTGCACGGGGTTTACGGGGCGCACGGCCATACGGCCATGCGGCCGTATGGGCGTATGGGCGCACGGCTGTGCGCCCCTACTTAATCAATTTTTATTTCCACGCCTTTGAGATCATCCGGATTGGATGAAGGGCCCACATTCAGAACGTACGAACACTTTTCAACCTCGTAGCTTCCGGAATCTTCATTATAATATTCCAGGTCGGAAGATTGCAGCTCGAACGAAATGTTTTTGGTCTCACCGGCTTTAATCATGACTCTTTTGAATCCTCTCAGATCTTCTTTTGGCCGGGTAATTTTAGAGTCTCTGTATGAGACATAGAGCTGAACGACTTCCTCACCATCAACATTCCCGGTATTGGTGACGTTAACACTCACTTTGACCGGTTCACCGGCGCTATAGGTTGATTTTTCTGCTTTTGGCATTGCGTATGAAAAAGTAGTGTAACTAAGGCCGTAACCAAAAGGAAAGAGAGGCTCTTTTTCGAAGTAACGGTAAGTTCGCCCCTTCATGTCATAATCCTTGAAAGGGGGAATATCGTCGACCGATTTATAGAACGTAACCGGCAGACGACCGGCAGGATTATAATCACCGAAGAGTACATCGGCTATGGCAGGTCCGGCTGCTTCTCCCGGGTACCACGATTCCACGATGGCTGGAAGGTTCTCATTTTCCCAGTTGATGGCCAGGGCGCTTCCATTGAGCAATACAAGTACAACAGGTTTGCCGGTGGCTGCAATGGTCCTGATCAGGTTTTCCTGAATATCAGGAAGACCAAGCATCATCCGGTCGCCTCCGCTAAATCCTTCCACTTCCACCTTCATCTCTTCACCTTCAAGCCTGGGTGAAAGCCCCATGAACATAATCACCTGGTCGGCTTCATTCGCAGCTTTTACAGCCTGTGCCTCCAGGTTCCTGCCGGGAATGTCCCAGAGTAACGTACATTTGGCATCACCATGGAAATCATAGGTTTTCAACTTTATTTCATACGGTTTACCGGCTTCAAGTTCTACGAAACTGTATTTTTTCTTGTACTCGTGTATATTCTTCATCGTGGCCAGTGATTCACCGTCCAGGAAGAGTTCACAGGTTTTTGCCTCGCATCCTATGGCATATTTGCCACTGACAGGAGGGACGATATAACCGGTCCATTCAGCGGAGAAGTCATCGTTTACGAGACCTTCATATTTGTCGCGATCCCACCAGAAATAATCAACACTGCTATCAATGCGACTTATAACCGGATCACCTTCGAATTCCTGGTTATCATAAAACCGGGCATTCAGTCCATGCGTTGACAGGTCCTTATCGGTAAAGAGATAGTTGCTTTTAACCAGGTCGAACAGGGGGATATTCTCAGCAAGCCGGCAGCCCGGAGCATAAATGACGTGAGTATTGTTGCCGGCTTTGTTTACAATACCCTGCAGAGGAGTCAACGGGTGACGGGGTGTACCGTTATAATTACCCAGGAGGGTTTCTATATCATCGGCATTTGGACCAATAACGGCAATACGTTTTAAGTTTTTTGACAGTGGCAGGGCATTCCCATCGTTTTTCAGCAGCACAATCGATTTTTTGGCCGCTTCTACAGCAGCGTTGTGATTATTTTCCGAACAAACAACGCTGTAAGGGATATTTGCAAACGGAACGTCTTCTTGCGGGTCAAACATACCTAGTTTCAGCCTGGCCAGCACTAGTCGCTTAACCGAAATATCTATTTCCTGCTCGGTGATGAGCCCCTGCTCGAAAGCGCCTTTTAGATATTGAGATGTTTTGCCGCAGTTCAGATCCGTGCCGTTGATGAAAGCCATTGCAGCAGCTTCTTCCCGTGTGCCGGCAACATTATGACCTCCTTCCTTGTAAAAATCCGAAATAGCACCACAGTCTGAAACCACGTAGCCATCAAATCCGAATTCATCACGTAATATGCTGTTCTCCAGTTCGGAGCTGCCACAACAAGGTTTGCCTTCGAACCTGTTATAAGCGCACATTACTGAGTACACGTTTGCATCCGTTACCGTCTTTCGGAATGCCGGCAGGTAGGTGTCGCGCAGGTCCCTCACGCTAACTTCCGCGTTAAAGCTGTGCCTGAGCGGCTCCGGACCGCTGTGTACGGCATAATGCTTCGACGTGGCAACAACCTTAAGGTATTTGGGATCGTTACCCTGGAGACCTTTTATGAACTGAACGGCCATCTCACCAGTGAGGTACGGATCTTCTCCATAGGTTTCCATGCCACGTCCCCACCGCGGATCCCTGAATATATTAATATTCGGTGACCAGAACGTCAGGCCCTGGTATATACCGCGCTTATCTCTCGATACAAATTCAGCATGTTTGGCTCTGGCCTCATCTGAGATGACATTCGATATTTTTGCCATCATGTCACGGTCCCATGTAGCAGCCATCCCGATAGCCTGAGGAAATACAGTTGCTTCACCAGCCCTTGCTACACCATGCAGACATTCGTTCCACCAGTTGTAAGCAGGTACGCCCAAACGGTCTATGGCCGCCGACTGATAATTCAGCTGGCTGATCTTCTCGTCCAGCGTCATCAACGATACCAGGTTATCGGCCCGTTCTTCAAAACTCAGGGAAGGATCGCGAAACGAATAGTCATACTTCGGTTTGCATGAGGAGAAAAGGAGGCCGGAAATGGCCAGAAAAAAGATCAGTTTTAATTTCATGGGTAGTCAGGTTAGATTTTTCACTAAATATAGCCAATTAGTAGTGTCATCTCCAAATTACTTAACGTATTTCTTACGTTAACTATGGCCTGACAGAAAAAGTTTTGAGTCATCAAAGTGATATAAGAACCTGTATAACAAAAGGTCCAAAGCTTTTATGCCGGGATGGTCTAATAGACTTCTGGTACAAAAGTCTGTGTCGAGAAAGGTGGCCTGACGTAGTCTTTCCTGCGTTTGATATTGGGCAACCGGATAGGTTCCGTGCTGATGTTTTCATACGGGATCTGCCTCAGAAGGTGATGGATACAGTTCAACCGGGCCTGCCGTTTATCATCGGCTTCAACTACCCACCACGGAGAATTTTCAATACTGGTGCGGGCAAACATTATATCCTTGGCTTTTGAATAGTCATCCCAACGGGTCCGCGACATAAGGTCCATCTCACTGATTTTCCAGTTCTTGGTCGGATCATCGATCCGGGCTCTGAACCGGGCTTCCTGTTCCTGTTCACTCACCGAGAACCAGTATTTGATCAGGATTATGCCTGAACGGATCAGCATTTGTTCGAAAGAAGGACACGACCGGAGGAACTCCTGGTATTCCTCATCGGTGCAAAATCCCATTACCTTCTCAACGCCGGCACGGTTGTACCAGCTCCTGTCGAAGAGAACAATCTCACCGGCACCCGGCAGATGCGTAACATAACGCTGAAAATACCACTGGGATTTTTCCCTTTCGCTAGGCACACCAAGTGCCACAACCCGGCATATTCTAGGATTAAGTGTCTGGGTAATACGCTTTATAACACCTCCTTTACCGGCGGCATCACGTCCTTCAAAAATGACAATCACTTTCAACCCTTTGGCTTTTATCCACCGTTGAAGCTTTACCAGTTCTATCTGCAGCTTTTTAAGCTCCTCTTCATAGAATTTTTTATCCAATTTTACCTTATTGTCCCGGTCGAAGGCTGTTTCCGACTGGATAACGTTCCTATTTTCCGCTGTTGACTCTTTTTCGTGATCCTTCGGCATGGTTGGTAGTTTTGGAGAATGATTAAATGTACCTTTTTTCCATTTAAAAGTCAAGATAAAATGAATAATGGCCTTTCATTCAGCTAAATATCCTTTTTTGCTTTTTGAAATATCCCGGGCCTTCAACCAAAAATAGGCGTTAATCATTTTTTTAATTTTCTGTGGTTACAATTCCCAGCCTGCTTTTTTAAAATGATTATAAATTTAATGTCTCACTTTTCGCATCTAACTTTTCATATACCAGGTTTTCAGGCTATAAAATGATAGTGTCGTTTTGAGTCAAAATATAAAAACCGGCGATGAGGTCAAGAAAATATGTTCTATAGCACAAAACCCGCATAATAGATTATTTTTGTCCCCTTAACCAATAATACTTTCGTCAAATGACACAAGTCAAACATGTTGGACAAAAGATCGCAGGATTGCGCGAACTAAGGACTATAAGTGCTGAAGAACTGGCTGGTCGCTGTGGTATTGATGTAGGGGTACTCAAAGCTATCGAAGAGGGAAATGATCCGCCTGCCCTGGCCGTACTTATTAAACTAGCCCGGGCACTGGGTGTCAGGCTGGGCACATTCCTGGACGATACGGACGTTGATACTCCGGTTGTGACGAGGAGTGGTGAGGAGAGAGCAGGGATGAGCATTTCGGGTAAGTCACCTGGTGCACACACACATCTTGAATTTTACTCACTGGCCAGCGGGAAAGCTGGACGTCACATGGAACCTTTCGTCATAATAATTGATCCCTCAACGGGTGATGAATATACCCGCTCTTCGCACGAAGGGGAAGAGTTCCTCTATGTACTTGAAGGCCGGATAGAGATCCTGTATGGTAAAAAAAGTTATATCCTCCAGGCAGGCGACAGTATCTATTATGATTCATTGATTGAGCATCATGTACATTCTGCCGGAAATGAAGCCGCAAAAATTCTTGCCGTGGTTTATGCTCCCTTTTAATTGAAAATTGACCTGATATGGAACTGACAGAAAAAACACTTGGCACCCTCCTGGAAGAATGGGCAGGTAAGATTCCT
>DASQZK010000075.1:0-3141 GCA_035638735.1 Bacteroidales bacterium | reverse complement strand
CTTGGTTGGGCCTTTTAGGAAGGCCAACTTAGGTGCCGTTAGTCGGTATGGCGTAATGGTCACCAAAAAAAAATGAGTCATAAAAAAACCGGGGTGCTCAAATTCGCATCCCGGTTATATTTAGAGTCTGCCCATAAAGTTCAAGTGTCTGGATCAAAATGTTCGGGAACAAAGCCTGTTCCGTTCTAAACGGGAACGTGCAAAAATTTTAACTCCGCAGTATACGAATGCATAAGAGGAATTAAAATTTTTGTAACAACGCAGTTATCGGACATTATGGACAGACACTATTTAGTAGAGCAGACCGGTCAAAATATCAATCTGCGTTCATAGAAATCAGGAATTCCTCGTTGCTTCGTGTTTTAGCCATCTTATCGGATATGAAATCCATCGCTTCGACGGAAGTCATATCGGAGAGATAGTTCCTGAGAATCCATATTTTATTCAGCACGCTTTTATCGTGAAGCAGATCTTCCCGTCTTGTGCTGGAAGCGTTGATATCCACAGCAGGCCATACCCGTTTGTTGGCGAGCTTACGGTCGAGTTGGAGTTCCATGTTACCGGTACCCTTGAATTCTTCAAAGATCACATCATCCATCTTAGAGCCGGTATCGGTAAGAGCTGTAGCCAGGATAGTGAGTGAGCCGCCGAATTCAATGTTCCTGGCAGCGCCAAAGAACCGTTTCGGTTTATGAAGGGCATTAGCATCCACACCACCCGACAGGACTTTACCCGAAGCCGGGGCGATAGTATTGAAGGCCCTGGCCAGGCGGGTTATTGAATCGAGCAGGATCACTACGTCGTGACCACATTCCACAAGTCTCTTCGCTTTTTCAAGAACGATATTGGCTACCCGGACGTGTCGTTCAGCCGGTTCGTCGAAGGTCGACGAAATGACTTCCGCATCCACGTTCCTGGCCATATCGGTAACTTCTTCGGGTCGTTCATCGATAAGCAGAACAATCATGTATACTTCGGGATGATTTGCTGCAATCGCGTTCGCGATATTTTTCAGAAGAACTGTTTTACCCGTTTTGGGCTGGGCAACGATCAGTCCTCTCTGTCCTTTCCCGATGGGTGAGAACATATCGACCACGCGTACCGATAGTTCGGTGTTACCATTTCCTACAAGTGTGAATTTTTCTTCCGGGAAAAGCGGGGTAAGATAGTCGAACGGCACACGGTCCCGAATATAATCCGGAGAGCGTCCATTGATTTCTTCAACCTTAATAAGCGGAAAATACTTTTCGCCTTCTTTTGGAGGGCGAATTGTTCCTTTCACGGTATCGCCGGTTTTTAGGCCAAAGAGTTTGATCTGTGACTGGGATACATAGATATCGTCGGGCGAGTTCAGATAGTTATAGTCGGCTGAACGAAGGAAACCGTAACCGTCGGGCATAATTTCGAGAACACCCGAATTGGATATCAATCCTTCGAAATCGTAGCGATCGTTCTGTCTTTTACCCTGTTGGCGGTGACTATTGTCGTAGCTTGGTCTTCTCTGGTCTTTGTCGTCACGCCTGGGATTTTGAGGATGAGAGTGTGTGGGTCCCTGGGATTCGGAAGCACGCGGATCATTGCGGCGGGATTTCTGTTCGGTGGTATTCTGGGCTTTATCATCCCGTTTGTTTTGAACAGCAGATTTTTGTTCTGAACCTTGTTTTTGCTCTGAACTTTGTTTTTGTTCTGAACCTTGTTTTTGCGCCCTGTTTTGGTCAGGTTGAGATTCAGTCACTTTAGTTTCTTCCGGTTTGGTTTCGCTCCGGTTCTGTGGCTGTGCTTGGGGTTGGGGTTGGGGTTGAGGACGGCTGTCGGTTTTTCTTGGACGACCGCGTCTCTGACGATTGGCTTGTGCCGTTTTTTCTTCGCCACCCTGCTGATTTTTGGAAGATCTCGAACCGGAACCGGCATCTTTCCGGTTTGTCTTTGCCTCTGAAGCTGCAATAGCTTGCTGATCAAGTATTTTATAGATCAGGTCCTGCTTCTTGAAAGAGTCGACGCGTTTAATATTAAGCTCTTTGGCAATTTCGCGTAACTCAGGTAGCAGCTTCTTGTTTAACTCAAGAATATCGTACATAAGTTTATAAAAGGAAATTAATTAGAAATTATAGATAAGTAAATAAATGATATTAACCTTGTTTAAAGTAATTCAAAACAAATTCAGTTTATCCAAAAAAATATCTGGCTTGTTGAAATCTGGGAATTGCTCGAAAAGTTAATTCGGGGAATGAATTTCCGATGCAAGTATAAATGATTTCGTCAATTCTACCAAATAATTCATCATAATTTAGAACACAGGGAGTTAAATAATTAAAAAACATCTATACATTTAGGACGTAGAGAAGAAGTTTTGTTGGAAAAACAGGCCGTATCATTGGGTCATGCCCGACTTCTGATAGCTGAACAAGGATAGGTATAGTTTTGTTTAATTAAATGAAGTAATTCAAAACCCTTTAGTTCAATAATTACTATATTTAGATCGTAACTAAAATAAACTGCTAACCGTATGATTTATATAAACTAACCCTCCCGCTATGAGACAACTCAAAATCATCAAACAGGTCACCAACAGGGAGACTCCATCTCTGGACAAGTATTTGCACGAGATTGGTAAAGTTGATCTGATTACCGCTGAAGAAGAGGTTGAATTAGCCCGCCGGATAAGAAAAGGCGATCGAATAGCACTTGAAAAGCTTATTAAAGCCAACCTGCGGTTTGTCGTTTCTGTGGCAAAACAGTATCAGAACCAGGGGCTAAGCCTTCCTGACCTTATTAATGAGGGAAATCTCGGACTGATAAAAGCAGCCCAGCGCTTTGACGAAACACGAGGTTTTAAGTTTATCTCCTACGCTGTCTGGTGGATCCGGCAGTCCATCCTGCAGGCTCTGGCTGAACAGGCCAGGATAGTGCGGCTTCCCCTCAATAAAATTGGTTCCATTAACAAGATCAACAAGACATTTAATGAGCTGGAACAGGCCTTTGAAAGGGAACCGACCGTATTGGAAATTGCCCAGGCCATGGAACTTGCCCCCGACGATATTAAAGACGCTATCCGGTCATCCGGCAGGCACGTATCGATGGATGCCCCCCTTCAGGAGGGTGAAGAAGGAAACCTGTACGACGTCCTGCTCAACTCCGACA
>DASQZK010000074.1:0-3810 GCA_035638735.1 Bacteroidales bacterium | reverse complement strand
ATGCCCCTGAAGGCTCATGGACAGTCGTACGGTTCGGGTATACCTCCACGGGCAGCATGAACGGTCCGGCCACCGCTGAAGGCCGTGGGCTTGAATGCGACAAGATGGACACTTCGGCCCTGAACCTGCACTGGCGGAATTACCCGCAGAAGCTGATCGACCATGCCGGGAAATATGCCGGCAATACATTTAAATTCCTGCTTATTGACAGCTGGGAATGCGGTTACCAGAACTGGACCGCCCGGTTTGCAGACGAATTTAAAAAACGCCGCGGCTACGATCTGACGGAATTCATCCCTGCACTTTGTGGTGAAACGGTTGAAGATCCGTTCATTACCGAAGGTTTCCTTTACGACTTCCGAAAAACAATTGCTGACCTGATTGGTGAAAACTATTACAAACATTTTGGAGATTTATGCCACGAGCATGGCATTGAATATCACGCCGAGGCTATCTACGGCGAACTGAATTATCCGCCGCTTGAGATCATGAAAGCCAACAGCTACATTGACCTGCCCATGTTCGAGTTCTGGGCAAATACCAACGATCAGTCCTTTGTAAACTATGAGCCCTCCCCACGTCCGGGCCTGAGCTTCCCGGCATCATCAGCCGTGATTTACGACAAGCCGGTGATCGGAACAGAAGCCTATACCGGCATGGCTCATTACAGCGAAACGCCCGAGGCACTTAAACCCTTTGGCGACAGGGCATACTGCATGGGACTGAACCAGATGATACTTCACAGCTATGTTCACCAACCGCTCGATAAGCCGGCCGGCATGACACTAGGCCAGTTTGCAGCCCATTTTAACCGTCTTAACCCCTGGTGGCAGTTCGCGTCGGGCTGGATCGACTACCAATCACGTATCCAGTACATCCTCCAACACGGCAAAGTACAGCATGACTTGCTTTACTACATTGGCGACCAGCTGCCCCAAAGCATCGAAAACCCTGTAATTTCTTCCCTGCCCTTTGGCTACAGCGGACAGGCCTGCAATGCCGATGCACTGGAAAACATGATTACCGTGAGTAACGGGCTATTGAAGTTAAAAGACGGTCAATCATACGGCATGCTTATCCTGCCCGCTAACCCTGCCATGGAATTGAAAACACTCGAACGGATCAAAGCGCTGGTAAACGATGGCGCCACAGTTTACGGGGAGAAGCCGGTGCGCATGCTCTCACTGCAGAATGAAGAGAATAACCGCAAAGCTTTCGATTCTATCGTTGACGAACTTTGGGGCAGCGATGAAGAGACCACTGAAAACACATTCGGCAAAGGCCGTGTAACCTGGGGAAAGCCAATAGCGGATGTCCTGGCCGAAAACCACATACAACCGGCTTTTTCCACCGGCCAACCAGACTCCCTCAACCTCATGTACATCCACAAAGTAATTGAAGGAAAAGATATCTTTTTTGTCTTCAACCAACGGAAAAAGGAACTAAACCGGGAGTGCCTTTTCAACACACCGAATAACGTTCCGGAAATATGGGCAACGGAAAGAGGTACGGTCATTAAACCGGCAGTTTATAAACGCGAAGACAATCTGCTAAGGATACCTGTTTCATTCAAACCGTATGAATCGAAGATATTTGTCTTTAGCCATGAAGAAAATCCTGAATACATCACTTCGGTGAAAAAAGGGGATAAAGACCTCTTTCCGTCTAAAGCGTTGAACGATATTTCACCTGTTCCATTAATCATTAAGAAAGGAGACGAAACAGAACTGGTAGCGGAGAATGCCGGTGGTTATCATCTCTTTAATCAATCGGGGAAAGAAGTCCCGGCCCTGGATATCATTCAACAAGATATTGAAGTGGATTCACCCGATGTCACCATCGCCTTTTCACCGGCATATAACCAAACTATTTCAGTCGTTACCGAAAACATTCTGAAGCCCCTTAACGATTTCCCGAGTCCCGACATCCGTTACTTCGCGGGGACAGCAAAATACAACATACAGTTTGATCTGCCGGAAGCCTTTCTTGCCTCATCCGATTCATTCCTCATTAAGGTGAACCTGGTTCATGCCACAGGTTCTGTAACCCTGAACGGGAAATCACTAGGTTTTGCATGGAAACCCTCAACCGTATTCGGCGTCTCCGGATTGAAACCGAAGGATAACCGGTTAGTGATTGAGTCGGGAAATCCATATCGCAACAGGTTTATTGGTGATTTCAGGCAATACGGCAGGATGGAGAATATTTGGAGTTCTGCACCTGTGGGTGACTTCCTGCATAAGGAGAGTCCGTTGCTTGAAAACGGCGTTGTCGGACCGGTTACTGTTACCGGCTTCGGGAAAAACCTTTGAATTGAGATAAAATTGAGATAAAGAGGATGTCTCAGGACTAAAATTGCCAGGAAATTTGAGGCAGCCACTAGCGATGAAAACAACGTCATCCGGCACATTTTTCTGAACGGGCTCCAGATCCTCATACCCGTTGGTAAAATCGTGATCATTGGCAAGGGCTGTTGCCCACTGGGAATTTATATTTATGGCTAAAAAAGCCTACTTTTAACACGTGATACAAAGCCTTCAACATGGGGTACCGTTCCGTCAGGATCAAGTTGCCGACCGAATATTCCGAAGAAGAAATACGGGCAACAATTACGAAACAGCTGAAGATAAAACAATTCAGCTATCGCATCGACAGTAAGAGCCTGGATGCACGAAAAAAGGCCAATATACACTGGGAAATGGTCCTGGCTGTAAGTTCACCCGAATTGCGGGGGGAGCCAGACCCCGTTGAAGATAATTTAGAAATTCCCGTAAATAGCAAGAAGCAGAAGGTGCTGGTCACTGGCAGCGGTCCGGCCGGATTTTTTGCTGCTTTTGTGTTGCAGAAAGCAGGATTTGAGACGACAATCATTGAGCGTGGCAAAGATGTCGATGCTCGTTCAGCCGGCATTGCACAATTCGAAGCCGGTGGTAGTTTTGATCCGTCCGCCAATTATGCATTTGGCGAAGGCGGTGCCGGCACCTTTTCCGATGGAAAGCTTACTTCGCGCAGTAAGCGGATATCCACCGAGCGGCGTTTTATCACAAATGCTTATATCAAAGCCGGAGCCCCTGAAGAGATCGCCTATATGAACCATCCCCACCTCGGAAGTGACAACCTGAAGACTATTGTAAAGGCTCTGCGCCAACAATACCGGGAACTGGGGGGTAACATACTTTTTGAAACCAGGCTCGATGACCTTTTTATTGAAAAGGACAAAGTGGTGGCAGCTATCACCAACAGGGGTGAATACGTGGCAGATCGGTTTATACTGGCTACAGGTCATTCGGCATTTGAAACCTTCCGCATGCTCATGAGGCACGGGGTAAAGTTCCGCCCGAAGAATTTTGCTATCGGCAGCCGTATGGAACATCCCAGGCAGATCATAAATAAGGCTCAATGGGGCATGGAAGAACTGCCGGGCGTGAAAGCCGCAGAATACCGGCTAACCGCAAACCCCGAGGGCCATCTGCCTGTTTATACCTTCTGCATGTGTCCGGGAGGTATTATTGTTCCCTCTACAGCTTATGAACATAGCAATATCGTGAACGGGATGAGCCTGTATAACCGCGACATGGCCTTTTCAAATGCGGCCTGTGTGGCATCGGTAAACCCGTACGCCATGATCGGCGAGGACGTGTCGGCACAGCAGGTACTCGACTGGCTTGAGAGGCTCGAAACCCAATTTTATGAGTCCAACAACGGCTATGAGGCGCCATTTTGTTCCATTAAGGATTTTATTATGAAGAGTGAGCCTTCAGGGTCCGCCGACACGTCTTATCCACTCGGACTTAAACCCGCACCGTTATG
>DASQZK010000073.1:0-2485 GCA_035638735.1 Bacteroidales bacterium | reverse complement strand
TGGATTGCCTGGGTATATTTGCTCAGCCTGCCGGCAACGGGCTACTTCGCCCTGTTCTGGTCGATATGGTATAAACGCTGGCGCGCGGGGCTGAAATACCGGAGGATGAAGAAAAGCCGGGATGAGAAGATCCTCGGACTGGAAAGAAAATACAAAGACATTATGGAAACCATGGACCACCTTGTTGATGATTATATCGGCAGGGTTGAGAAGAAATTGAAAGAGAAGCATGTCTGAACAACAACGTTTTGAAGATACGATTATATGGATCACCGGGGCCTCTTCCGGCATCGGTGAGACCCTGGCCAAAAGGCTGGCCCCGCTGGGCAGCAGGCTTATCCTTTCGGCACGCAGGATGAACGAACTGGAACGGGTGAAACAGGCATGTGGTAACGTGAAGCACGAGATTACCCTCCTGCCATTCGACCTTTCCTCGCCCGATGAATCGGCTCGTGCAGCAGACGAGGTCCTGGCCATGTTCAACACGGTCGATTATCTCTTTAACAACGGCGGGATTTCACAGCGCACCTCGGTGCTCGACACCAGCCTTGAGATGGACAGGAAGATCATGGAGGTGAACTATTTCTCGGGGATCATCCTCACCAAGAAAGTGTTGCCGGCGATGCTTAAAAAGGGCCATGGCCACATCATCGCCATCAGCAGCATTTCCGGATTGTTCGGCTTCCCTCTCAGAACAGCTTACTGTGCATCGAAGCATGCCGTCAACGGCTTCTACGAGGCGGTGTGGACCGAGCTGCAGGACAAAGGGATCAGGACAACGGTCATCCTGCCCGGGCGGATAAAGACCAATATCTCGTTTCATGCCCTCGATAAAGGCGGCAAACCACATGGCGTGATGGATAAAGCACAGGAAGAAGGACTTAGCCCCGAAAAATGCGTCGGTGCCATCATCCGCGGCATACGAAAAAACAGGCGGATGGTACTTATCGGCCGCAAAGAGCTTATCCCGGCTTACCTGAAACGATATATTCCTGCCCTCTTCTACTGGCTGATCATAAAAATAAAACCCACCTGAGAAACGTTTTATACAATTAATGTTATTTTTGCATTGACAAAAACGGGAGAGGATGATGAACGAAAAGATCATAAGTGGTATTCAACAGATAGGTATAGGTGTTTCTAACGTAAAGGAAGCATGGAAATGGTATAAGGATAATTTTGGCATGGACATCCGTATTTTCGAGGAAGCCGCCATGGCCGAGTTGATGTTGCCCTATACCGGCGGAAAACCCAGGATGCGTCATGCCGCCCTTGCCATGAACCTGATGGGTGGTGGCGGATTCGAGATCTGGCAATACACCCAACGGACACCCTCCGCACCGGCCGACCCGGTAAGAGTGGGTGATCTCGGCATTTTCGCAGCCAAGATTAAAAGCCGCGATGTCAAGGCTACATTCAAATATTTTAAGAAGAAAAACCTGAATGTCAACGGCCTGGCGAAAGATCCCAACGGTCGCGAGCATTTCTTCATCAAAGATCCCTTCAACAATATTTTTGAAGTCGTCGACAGCCAGTCCTGGTTCCGCGTCGAACGGAAAAAGTTTACCGGCGCAGCTGCCGGAGCTATTATCGGCGTCAGCGACATCGACAAAGCCCGGAATATATACTCCGGAATTCTGGGTTACGACCAGGTCATCTACGACCAGGAAGGCAGCTTTGAAGACCTCAGCCCCCTGAATGGCGGCAACAGCACCTTCAGGCGCGTCTTGCTGAAGCACAGCAAGACCCGGATGGGCGGTTTCTCAAGACTCTTCGGGCCCAGTGAGATCGAACTGCTGCAGGTCACCGACCGTGAACCCGAGAAAATATTCAAAGACCGCTACTGGGGCGACCTGGGATTCATACACCTCTGCTACGACATTATCGGCATGAAAGCCCTTCGCAAAGAATGCTACGAAAAAGGATTCCCCTTTACTGTCGACAGCGATGTCAACCCACGTGGCGAAAGCTTCGACATGGGTGAAGCTGCCGGCCATTTTGCTTATATTGAGGACCCCGACGGGACACTCATCGAATTCGTCGAGACCCATAAACTGCCTATCCTCAAAAAACTGGGCTGGAACCTCGACCTCCAGAAAAGAAACCCGGAGAAGCCGCTGCCCGACTGGATTTTGAAGGCCTTGAAGTATAACAGGGTTAAGGATAAGCATTTTCGGTAGACCGTTAAGCGTTGGAGGTAAGAATCACATAGTGATGACTTGACCTGAACGGTAATATTCAATTACGTTGTCGTGGCTGCCAGACGTGTTTATTTTTCCATTGCAGGCGGGTGATTAAATGTCGGGGAATACTTAACCTGGTCACAAAATATTTTTCACCTCTTTCCGGCGTTTTGAGACATCCACATTCATCAAAGTCACAACCCCAAAGTGATTACATCACAGAAGTTACTGCGTAAAGCACACCTCGTCTGATTCAATAAAATCAATGGTTTCGGAATGCCGTGAAAATTTTCGTCAAAATG
>DASQZK010000072.1:0-2479 GCA_035638735.1 Bacteroidales bacterium | reverse complement strand
TTTACGCATCATGACACCCTGAACAGCCAGGTCTTTATGTTTGAGGGCGACACCTATTACATTTCGCATAGCAGGATCGCTGTCGATACCAAAGAGCAGGTCGGGTGAAGCCAGGTGGAAGAAATGCAGTGCATGTGATTGAAAAATCTGACCATAATGCATCAGGCGGCGCATTTTTTCTCCCGTGGGAGTGAGGCCTTCACCCGTTCCGGCTCCTACAATCACATCCATGGCTTTGGCAGAAGCCAGGTGGTGACTGACAGGACAAATACCGCATAGCCGTTGCACAAGTACAGGTGCTTCCCAGTATGGACGTCCCTGAATAAACCTTTCAAAACCGCGAAACTCAACGATATGCAGCCTGGTCTGGGTAATATTTTGCTGGTCATCCAGGTGAATGGTTACTTTGCCATGTCCTTCAACCCTGGTAACCGGTTCTATTGTAATTTTTTGTGCCATTGTTCTTTCAATTAATCAAATTTAACAACTTCATAGGGTAACTCCATTTCTTTGCCGGTAAGCAGGGCCGTGAGTGCATCCCAAATCAAACCGGCCCTGGGCGGGCAACCCGGAAGAAAATAATCGATCTTCACCACCTCATGACAGGGATATACCTTATCAAGGATCATCGGGAGTTCTTCGTCATTGGGCATGATCTTTTCAGTATTGGATGCAACACTCGGTCCATTCAGATAAGCCTCTTCCAGACATTCTTTAACCGGAATGCCGTTTCGCATGGCAGGCAATCCGCCCATGATAGCACACTCACCAACTGAGATCAAAATTTTACATCTCTTCCGGAATTCTTTCAGAATATGGACATTCTCAGAGTTGCAGCAACCACCTTCAATCAATCCAATATCACAATCTTTGGTAAATGTTTTAATATCATCGATTGGTGATTTGTTAAATTCAACCAGTTCGATCAGATCCAGGATTTTCTCGTCAATGTCAAGCAGAGACATGTGACATCCGAAACATCCGGCCAGTGAAGTGGTCGCAACTATAGCTTTGCTCATGATGATTCTTTTTTATGGTTTTGAATGTGCAAATTTTTCTATTTCACTTCCGATAGGAGTTTTATCATATTTTCTTTCCCCGATTGGGGTCTCGTATCCTTTCTCCTTCCTTAATAATGCTCCCACAGGACATATTTCGGCGGCTTTGTCAGCGAGTTCATCGGTAAGATTTTTAGCCAGTTCAGGATCGATACTGATCTCAACCTGATGTCCTCTCCGTTTGAAGGCAAATATTCCCCTGCCTTCCTCATCCTTGATAGCTCTGATGCAACGTTTACATAGAATGCAACGGTTGTGGTCTTTAATGAGTTTGGAATTGGAAGCCTCGATATTACGTTGCTGGAACCTGTAAGGAAACCTGGGCACCATCATTCTGAAACGGTAAGCCAGGGCCTGCAATTCACAATTTCCGCTTCTTTCACACGACGGACAAAAGTGATTTCCTTCCACAAACAACAGTTCCACAATTGATTTTCTGAGGTCAACGATCTCAGGCAGTGATGTTTCAACCACCATTCCCTCGGAAACGGGGGTGGTACAGGATGTCATCAGCTTGCCGTTAACATTCACCGTACAAATTCGGCATGCACCGCGCGGTTTGAGATTTGGGATATTGCACAGGGTGGGGATGTAGATATCATTTTCGCGTGCAGCTTCCACGATATACTGTCCTTTGGTGGCCATGCATTCTTTGCCGTCGATATTAAGTTTGATCAGTTTGTTCATGATTTATGCTTCTTTAATAATTGGACTTCGGTGGGTAACCTCGCACGATTCTTTCACAGCCTCTGCCAGATTGAAACTACTCTCAAAATTTGAATCAGGCAACAACATTTCCTCATAAAGCTCTCTGAAGTTTTTGATACTGGAAAGAACCGGATTGGCAGCTGTTTGTCCGAGCCCGCACCGGTTGGCTTTCATAATTTTTCCCCAGGAGATCATGTCATCCACATCTTTCCGGGTTCCCCTGCCATCTACAATTTTCTTCACGGTATCCCGGTAAAGTACCGTTAGCGTTCGGCAGGGTACACAGGAACCACAGGATTCTTCCATGAAAAAGTCGGAAAAGTTCAGGACAATATCTTTCAGCAGGTCACGTTGCTTACCGATGATAATCAACGAACCACCGGTTGACAGGTCGGTATAGCAAAGGGTACGGTCAAACTCATTGGGAGCGATCACAGCACCTGAAGGGCCTCCGACCTGAACAGCCTGTACTTCATCGTGGACAGCGCCTACCATCTCAAGGATGCTCCGGACACTAAATCCCCATTCAACTTCGTAAACACCGGGATATTTACAATCGCCGGAAATACTCAGGACCTTTGTGCCTGTTGAATCACTGGTTCCGAAAGAGCGGTACCAGCTGCCACCATAAAGCATCACCTTCACCACAGAGCAAAGTGTCTCGACGTTGTTAACCACTGTAGGATAGCCGAGGTAGCCTTTTTCTACCGGGA
>DASQZK010000071.1:0-2027 GCA_035638735.1 Bacteroidales bacterium | reverse complement strand
AGAACGCTATTCATGTCTTTGTTTTTCTCCACTCCTCGGGATACACCCCGGAATTTATTGCTTCGGTTATGAACCGTCTGGAACCGGTTGCCATGCGAATGGAGATTGTTGGCGGGATGAACAACTGCACCCTGATCAACGACACCTATAATTCCGACCTGGTTTCACTTTCTAATGCTCTGGATGTACTAAACCAGCAAAACCAGCACCGCAAAAAAACCATCATCCTGTCCGATATCCTTCAAAGTGGTAAACCTGCCGGCGAACTCTACCGCGACGTATCGGCACTCGTTGAAGGCCAACATATCGACAGGTTTATCGGTATAGGTCCTGAAATTTCTGCCCACAGCGAATTGTTTATGAACGGAGCTCTCTTTTATACGGAAACTGAAGACTTCCTGACCACTGCTGTACAGCCTTCTTTCAGAAATGAAGCCATACTGCTGAAAGGATCAAGGAAATTTCATTTTGAAATGATAGCCAGGGTGTTGCAGGAAAAGGCACATCGTACCGTCATGGAGATAGATCTGAATGCCCTTGTCGAAAACTACCGGTACTACAAGTCGGTGCTGCCCCGCGACACGAAAATTATGGCCATGGTAAAAGCTTTTTCATACGGAAGCGGGGGCTACGAAGTCGCCAATGTTTTACAGTACAACCATGTCGATTACCTGGCGGTGGCCTTCGCCGACGAGGGTGTTACCTTAAGGAAAAACGGCATTCATGTGCCTGTTATGGTCATGAATCCGGAGAAAAACGATTATTTTCTGATCACCGAATATAACCTGGAGCCCGAAATTTATTCGTTCAGAATACTGGAGGACTTTAGTAACTACCTGGAAAGAAATGGGTTGCAGCAGTATCCTGTTCACCTTAAAATTGACACAGGCATGCACAGGCTCGGTTTTGAGGAAAAAGACACAGAGAAGCTTATTACATCACTTAAAGACGACAAGCTGAAGGTGGTGTCGGTATTTTCGCACCTGGCTGCTGCCGATGAACCTGCGAATGATGAATTTACAACCATGCAGATAGATGCATTCAGGCGTGTCAGCGACCGGATACAGCAGAGCACCGGCCAGACATTCATGCGGCATATCCTCAATTCAGCCGGTATCGAGAGGTTCCCATCCTCAGCCTTCGATATGGTGAGGCTTGGTATAGGGCTTTATGGCGTCAGCAGCTTCCGCCAGGACAAGTTACAAGAGGTGTCTTCCTTCAAGACCTCGGTTGCACAGATACGGGAAGTCCAATCGGGCGATACCATTGGCTACAGCAGAAGAGGGAAGGCTGAAGGAAACCGGCGTATCGCGACCTTGCCCGTCGGGTATGCCGACGGCGTTTTCAGAGCTCTTGGTAACGGCCGCGGCACATTTATGGTGAACGGACACGCTGCTTCGGTTATCGGTAACGTATGCATGGATATGACCATGATAGACATTACGGGAATACCGGTTGAAGAAAATGATGAGGTCATTATCTTCGGGAAAGAAAACCCCGTGCAGGCAGTTGCCGCCTCCGCCGGAACGATTCCTTATGAAATACTTACACGGATATCGGAAAGGGTGAAGCGGATTTATTTCAGGGAATGATTTAAATATATTAATAGCCCGGTGCACAGGCATAAACACTTTGCCTGCGTGATGATTTGACGAAAATAGCCGAAAAAATCACATGACTGCATAACAAATCATCTGATTTTCCGTACTATCGGCAGTGAAAAAGAAGTGGCTAACGATAATTTGAGCTGATTGATGAAGTTTATTTATATCCTGACTTTCCTTATAGTACTAAGCCTGAATTTTGATACCCTCGAAGGTGATCCGGGCGATTTCAATCCACCATTGAATGGTGATGGTAACACCGAATCAGTTTACACACCTGAAGCTGTTACTTTATATGGTGATCTGAAAGGTGAACTGGACAACCTTCCTTTGAATGTTTTTGAAGCCGGATATTCAGGTTACAAAAAACTTCTGGCTGAAAACCTGATAAGGAATAAAAACATACTTACCATTATTGACTTT
>DASQZK010000070.1:0-2986 GCA_035638735.1 Bacteroidales bacterium | reverse complement strand
GTCGAAGCCGGTCGCTGAGCGGAGTCGAAGCGCGGGACTGTTCCGCGTATATTCCGTTTCCATTTTCAATAAAAATTCACTATCCTTGTACATACTACTCTAACTAAAACTACTATAATGACACGATTACTAACTTTTGCCATGGCATTGGTGTATTCCATGGTATCCATGGCGCAGGAAGAATCCCGTTCTATCATTGTCGACCAGTTTGGCTACCTGCCTTCTTCAAAGAAAATTGCAGTCATAAAAAATCCCCATATTGGATTCGATTCGGTGTATTCTTTCGTTCCCGGCAAAACGTGCTCGTTAGTCAATGCCGACAACGGCAAGGTCATTTTTACGGGAGAGGTGACCACCTGGAACAATGGAGCCGTTGACGCATCGTCCGGTGACCAGGTATGGCATTTCGACTTCTCTGCCGTAGAAGAACCCGGCACTTATTACGTCCTCGATAAAGACAATAACAGGCGTTCCTTCCTCTTTGAAATATCCAACGATGTTTATAATGAAGTCCTGAGACAGGCCATGCGTACATTTTTCTACCAACGGTCAGGATTCAAAAAAGAAGCTAAATATGCCGGTAAAGGATGGGCCGATGGAGCCAGCCACCTGGGTCCGTTACAGGATAAGAACTGCCGTTCTTTTTTTGATAAGGACAACCCTGCCACCGAGCGTGATGTTAGCGGTGGATGGTACGATGCCGGTGACTATAACAAATATACCAGCTGGACGGCCAACTATGTGGTTGAACTGATGAAGTCCTACCTGGAAAACCCGGGGGCTTGGAGCGATGATTACAACATTCCGGAATCGGGCAATGGCGTTCCCGATATCCTTGATGAAACAAAATGGGGTATAAACCACCTGTTGCGTATGCAGGAAACTGACGGCAGTGTATTGAGCATTGTCGGTGAATCACATGCCAGTCCGCCTTCAGCAGCAAACGGACCGGGTTATTACGGACCGGTAAATACCTCCGCCACTCTCAATACTGCAGGGGCCCTGGCTATCAGCTCCAAAGTATACAGGTCGATCGGCCAGACCGAATATGCCAATAAACTGCTGGAGGCAGCACTAAAAGCGTGGAAGTGGGCTGAAGCAAATCCCGGTGTTCTTTTTAATAACAACGATCCAACGTATAATTCACGCGGCCTGGGTGCTGGTAGAATGGAAGTCAGCGATTATGGCCGGCAAATGGCCAAACTTGAAGCAGCCTGTTACCTGTTTGAAGTAACCGGCGACGAACAATTCCGCGACTTCTTCGATCAGCACTACCGTGAAGCCAGGCTCATCAAACAACATAACGCCTCCCCCTTCGAATCCATTGACCAGGAAACATTGTTGTATTATACCACTCTTGAAAACGGTACCAAGCAGATCCAGGATGAAATCAGAAAAATATACCGCCAGACTATCCAGGAAGGCGAACTAAACCTCCCGGCACAGGAAACCCTGAAAGATCCTTACCTTGCTTATATTAAGGATTACACCTGGGGAAGCAACGCTGTCAAATCGGCCAAAGGCAATATGTTTTACGATGTAATCTACTTCAACCTCGACCCCACGCTGAACTCCGAATGCCTTGATGCCGCTTTAAATTACATTCATTACATCAACGGCGTTAATCCCCTGAACATGGTTTACCTGTCTAATATGTATAATTACGGCGGTGACAACTGTGCTAATGAATTTTACCATTCCTGGTTTTGCAACGGCAGTAAGAAATGGGACCGTGTGGGCGTATCGACTTACGGACCTCCTCCCGGTTACCTGACGGGCGGAGCAAATCCCCACTATAACTGGGACCGGTGCTGTCCAAAAGAGTGTGATACAGATGAAAATAATGCCAGATGCTTTTCCGAATCAATCAACCCACCCAAAGGTCAACCGGCCCAGAAATCATACAAGGACTTCAATACCAGCTGGCCCCTCAATTCATGGGAGATCACTGAGAACAGCCTTAGTTACCAGACGAGGTTTATCAGGCTGCTGTCGAAATTTGTCAGCAAAGAATGAGAATGGAGGAATGGTTTCATGTTGTTTCATATTGTTTCATATAGTTTCAGTCTATCGGGGCCCGGTCGCTGACCGCGTGTCGCCTGAGCTTCAGCGGAGGCGCACCGTGTACTGCCCATGGCTTCGAGCGGTGGCGGTAGCGGAGTCGAAGCCGGTCGCTGAGCGGAGTCGAAGCCGGTCGCTGAGCGGAGTCGAAGCGGAGGAAGGGTTTCATATTGTTTCATAGTGGGAGTGTTCAAAAAATTAAAATAACATGCGTATCAAACTACTGACATTAATTTTAGGAGTGGTATTCTCCGTTGCCGCCACGGCACAGGAACTATCACAATTTATCATCGTTGACCAGTTCGGTTATTTACCCGGCGTACAGAAAATAGCCATCCTCAAAGATCCGCAGGTTGGCTTCGATTCGGATACATCATACAGCCCGGGGTCGGTCTTTCACGTGGTTAACGCCCGAACAGGTGAAAAAGTCTATAGCGGAAGCATCACATCCTGGAACGGGGGAAATACAGATCCGTCGTCGGGCGATAAGGCCTGGCACTTCGATTTCTCGGATTTCTCGCAACCCGGTTCATATTATATCCTGGATGAAGAAAATGGTTTGCGGTCTTATGAATTTGATATTGCAAATAATGTCTATAACGACGTCCTGAAACAGGCCATGCGCATGTTTTTCTACCAGCGCGTAGGTTTTGCCAAAGAAGCGCCGTATGCGGAAGAGGGATGGACCGATGGTGCCAGCCATATCGGGCCGCTGCAGGACAAAAACTGCCGGTCTTTTTTCGACAAGGGTAATCCGGATACGGAGAAGGACCTCAGCGGCGGATGGTACGACGCCGGTGATTACAACAAGTATACGAACTGGACAGCACACTACGTGATAGGAATGATAAAGGCCTATTCGGAAAAACCGGGTGCCTGGGGTGACAACTACAACATCCCCGAATCGGGAAACGGTCTTCCCGAT
>DASQZK010000069.1:0-3197 GCA_035638735.1 Bacteroidales bacterium | reverse complement strand
ATATTGCCAGGAAAGCAGGGGAGAGCATCAACGAATTTTACGGGGATGAATTACCGGTGAACATGGATGTGCTCATTGCAGGGGCAATACTGGCTGATGTGGGTAAGCTCCTGGAATATGTGAAAGAGGATGACAAACCAGTGCAGGGTGTATACGGGAAATACCTCCGGCACCCTTTCTCGGGTGTTTCCCTAGCAGAACAATGTGGCGTTCCGCCGGAAGTATGCCATATCATTGCTGCCCATGCCGGTGAAGGTGACCATGTGAAAAGGACGACCGAGGCCACTATTGTTCATCATGCCGATTTTATGACCTTCCTTTCTTTTCGTGACAGGTTGGTGATCTAAGCGTTTTTTTCACAGGATTAGGTTATCCACACAAAAACTATTAATTTGGACGGTCTAAAAGTGGGAAAACCCCGTCTATGCTGACCTTCGACCTGATTCTGGTATTCGTAGTAATCGTGTTTATCCTTATATCCCTGTACTGGGGGATAGTGGGACCATCGTTTACGTTCGTGATCGGGATCAGCGTACTCGGATTTTTCGGAGTCCTCACCCCAACTGAAATCCTTAACGGTTTCGCCAACGAGCAAATTGCCGTGGTGATCATGCTTCTGCTTATTGGTGACATCATACGGCAAACGGCGGTCATCGAGGTTATTTTCGACCGGATATTCCGGTCAGCGAGGAGCTATCGCGGCTTCCTGAGCCGGATGCTGATTATTATAAGTACGTTTTCGGCTTTCCTGAACAACACACCCCTTGTGGCGGTGATGATGCCTTACGTCAACAACTGGTGTAAACGTAATAAAATTGCACCTTCAAAATTCCTGATGCCGCTATCCTTTGCGGCCATACTGGGAGGTTGTGCCACCCTTATCGGAACCAGCACCAACCTGATCGTAAACGGGCTGGTGGAGAGCCAGACAATCATCCCCGGCTTAAAACCCCTGGGTATATTCGATTTTACGGCTGTCGGCCTTCCCATGATGATCATCGGTTTCTTTTACCTGCTCTTCTTTGGCGAACGCCTCCTGCCCGATATCGACACCTCTGAAGGGACAACGACTGCTTTAACCCGTGAATATATTGTCGAGAGCAAGGTACGTTCAGGTTCCTACCTTGTGGGAAAAACCATCGGTGAAGCGGGTTTCTTCGGCGAGCGATCCTACACGCTGCTGGAAATCCTTCGTGACGATATGAAAATACTGACCTTTACCGAAAAATTCATCCTTCAGGAGGGTGACATCCTGGTTCTGACCGGCGATACGGAAACCATTGCCGAGTTAATCGAAGGCAAATCCGGGCTCCAGCTGCCCGAGGTGGGCATGATGAAAAAGAGGCGGAAAACAGAGATCGTGGAAATCGTAATAAGCCAGAATTCATCGTTGATAGGTAAGACTGTCAGAATCATTAACTTCAGGAGTAAATATGATGCTGCAGTGATCGCTGTTCATCGTAACGGTGTCAGGGTACAGGAAAAACTGAGCGAGATTATGCTAAGGGCCGGAGATGTGTTGTTGTTGTTTACCGGTGAGAACT
Source organism: Bacteroidales bacterium (assembly GCA_035638735.1). GTDB lineage: Bacteria > Bacteroidota > Bacteroidia > Bacteroidales > DASQZK01. The sequence continues at coordinate 1,653 of DASQZK010000069.1, read as the reverse complement.
TCCTGGTACGTACCGAGAATACCATGGATTTTTACTTTATTTCGAAAGTCAGGGGATTTGTGAAGCTGGAATGGTATAAGACAGCGGTTCTTCTCGGCGGACTGATGCTGTCCATACTGCTGTCGGCATTCGGCGTGATCAGGCTGTTCATGGGGCTGATCGTAGTTATCATCGCCTCGCTGGCGCTGAAGATCACCAACCCGAAAGATCTCTCGAAGAGCATCGACTATAACCTGGCCATTATCATCGTGCTATCGCTGGCCCTGGGTACAGCCATGACAAAATCGGGAGCAGCCGATTTGCTGGCCGATTCCATTATTGGCTTGTTTATGCCATTGGGCAAGATCGGTATCCTGTTCGGCATTTTCCTCATTACAGCACTCCTGGCAGCCTATATTACCAGTAAGGCCTCGGCAGCCATCATATTTCCCATCTCCCTGACTATGGCGGCCAACCTCGACCTGAACCCGGTTCCGTTTGTGCTTGTGGTTGCTTTTGCTTCGGCTGCAAACTTCATGACACCTATCGGTTTCCAGACAAACCTGATGGTGTATGGCCCGGGGAATTATTCCTTCAAAGACTTTATGAAGGTGGGAGGTCCTCTGACCTTTATCTATATGATCATGACCATACTCATCCTTTCGCTTATGTATTTCCCGGGCGGCTGATGGCTTCCGGAAAACCTGTTATTGATCATCGGTACGTGCAAAGATCTTGACAAAACGTTCACCGTTTGAATTGCCGTAGGCTCTGAGCATGCCCCTGGTATTGAACTCGACAGCGTAATTCCCTGTTTTATCGAGACAAATGACGCCACCTTCTCCACCGGCAGGTTTGAGCTTGTCCTGGATAACCCTTTTGGCAGCTTCTTTAACCTGCAGGTGCATATACGCCATCATACTCGAAATATCGTGAGCGACACAGTATCTTATGAAATATTCTCCATGACCAGTAGACGACACGCCGCAGGTAGTGTTATTGGCATACGTTCCGGCACCAATGACCGGAGAGTCACCGATGCGTCCGTATCGTTTATTTGTCATACCACCGGTTGATGTACCTGCGCAAAGATTCCCGTTAACATCGAGGGCGACGCAGCCAACGGTTCCAAATTTCTCCGGTGCGGTGGTGTCGGCCTCACTCTTTTCTTCCTCCAGGCTTTTTTGCAGTCGCCGGAAACTTCGTTCGGTATAAAAATAATATGGGTCGACAAGTTCAAGGCCCTCAGACCCGGCAAAGGCAGACGCGCCTTCACCCGAAAGGAAAACGAAGGGTGAGTCTTCCATGACCTTACGGGCTGCCTTAATAGGGTTCTTAATATCCATGACACCGGCAACGGCGCCTGCATTCAGGTTTTGGCCGTTCATGATGGAGGCATCCATCTCATTGGTGGAATCGTGTGTAAAGACGGAGCCTTTACCCGCATTGAACAGGGGAGAGTCTTCAAGAACAACGATGACCGCTTCTACGGCATCAACCGACGAACCTCCCTTGGAAAGGATTTGCAAGCCTTTGTCGATTGCTTCATTCAGCTTTGCCGTAAGCGAATCCCTGGCTGCAGGCAATACATTTTCCGGTGTCAGACTGTTGCCGGCACCGCCGTGGATGATGAGGGCGTATTGAATGCCCGGGTGTTTTTCGTCGCTGCACGAA
>DASQZK010000068.1:0-4684 GCA_035638735.1 Bacteroidales bacterium | reverse complement strand
CCCCCAAGCGTAATTGCCTGTATGTCTTTGACCGATGAATCAAGAGCTTCGGACAGGAAGGCTCTGTACCTTGCGGTATCGAGGAGTCCTGCCATGCCGATAACCCTTTGAGGAGCGATGCCTGCTGTTTTGTAAGCTACGTACGACATGGCATCAAGAGGGTTCGAAACAACAATCAGGATGGCATTGGGGGAGTGCTTGATGATGTTCGTGGCTACATTACTGACGATCTGTGCATTTGTTGAAATGAGATCTTCACGTTTCATTCCTGGTTTACGTGCCAGCCCTGAAGTTATGATCACGATGGAGGAACCTGCAGTGGCTTCGTAATCGTCGGTAACGCCAACCGTTTGGGTGTCGAAAAGAGCCAGGGGCGCCATCTGACGTATGTCGAGAGACTTGCCTTCAGCGAGGCCTTTTACCACGTCAAGCAAAACGACGGTATTCGCTATTTCTTTTTCCGCCAGGATATTGGCTGCCGTGGCACCAACATTTCCTGCACCAACTACTGTGATTTTCATGCTCTATAACATTTTTTCGGCTGCAATGATAGGCATTTTTTTGCCCTTTCCGGCAACATTAACATCCTTATTTTTCAACTATTTTCATTGAAAGATTTCATGTTCTCATTGCTTGTGGTTAAGGATTCATGCAACATAAGATCATTAAGCGGACGGTTTCTCTTATGTTTCGAATGTGAAAGCATTTATCACCAGAGGATTGTTCAATGAAGTGTGTCAGAATTATACATTAATGTGTAAATATTACACAGTCAGGCATCTACGTTTATAGGGAGAAACAATCCTGCAATCGACCTAAGGTTTTTACCCAATAATTTTCTATTTTTGGCGTAAAACATACGACATGATAAATCTTGTCGAGAACGTTAAGCGACTAAAGGCAGAACTGCCTGATCATATCAAACTGATTGCCGTTTCCAAGACCAAATCGGTTGACGATATCAAAGCCCTTTACGACAGTGGTCACCGCATGTTTGGTGAGAACAAAGTCCAGGAACTCACGCATAAGGCGGGAGAGCTGCCTGATGATATCGAATGGCACATGATTGGTCATTTGCAATCCAATAAAGTCAAGTACATTACTCCTTTCGTACACCTCATCCATTCGGTTGACAGTCTGAAGCTCCTGAAAGTCATTAACAAGGAAGCCCGTAAAAATGACCGGGTGATCGACTGCCTGTTACAGGTTCATATTGCCGAAGAAGAAACTAAATTTGGCTTTTCGTCCGAAGAAGTTGAGGCATTGCTGGGTTCGGGAAAGGAAGACGGCCTGGATCATATTCGTATCTGCGGCATGATGGGAATGGCGACCTTTACCCGTGATGAAGACCAGGTAAGACGGGAATTCCGATTCCTGAAACGCTTATTTGACACAACACGGGAAACATATTTCAGCGACAGGCCGTATTTTGAATGGCTCTCTATGGGCATGTCGAACGATTACCGGATCGCCATTGAAGAAGGATCGAACATGTTACGCATTGGCAGCCTGATTTTTGGTGAACGCTATTATTGATCAACACAAAACACTCTAAGCATGGCTAACCTTAATACCACCTTCGCAGGTTTAAAACTAAGAAATCCCTTTATTATCAGTAGTTCAGGTATTACCAGCTCGGTTGATCGCATCAGGAAACTCGATTCCCTGGGTGCCGGTGCCGTGGTGCTCAAATCGTTATTTGAGGAGCAGATTCGTTTTGAGACCGGCGATTTACTTCAGAAGACTGATTATCCCGAGGCATTGGATTATGTCAGGCGGTACACGCGTGAGAATACTCTCCAGGAGTACCTGCAGCTGGTCCGGGAGGCCAAAAAAGCGGTCCACATGCCGGTCATTGCCAGCATCAACTGTATCTCTGCCAGCGAATGGATGGACTTTGCCGTGAAAATCGAGGAGGCTGGTGCCGACGCCCTTGAGCTGAATGTATATTTTCTGCCTGTTGACAGGGAACAGGATGCTTCGCACTATGAGCGTATATACTTTGACCTTCTGGCGGGCCTCAAAAAACGCCTCAGCATACCTGTTATTATCAAGCTTGGATCAAACTTCACCAATCTGAATTATCTTATAAGCCAGCTTTATTACCGTGAAGCCAACGGGGTAGTCCTGTTTAACAGGTTTTACGCACCCGACATTGATATCGAGGATCTCAGCATGGGCAGTTCGGAGGTACTTAGTTCACCTTCAGATATTCGCAACAGCCTGCGTTGGGTTGGCATCGTATCGGGCCAGGTCAGAAGTATTGATATCGCCGGGTCCACAGGAGTGCATTCGGGCGAAGCGGCGGTGAAAATGCTGCTTGCCGGTGCCAGGTCCGTTCAGGTTTGTTCGGTACTCTATAAAAACGGATTGGAATATCTGACTGAAATGATCGACAGGCTTGAATCATGGATGATCTCTAAGAACTACAAGACAATAGATGAGTTCAGGGGGGCCATGAGTTATGCAAGTATTGACGATCCTGCCGTATATGAAAGAGCCCAGTTCATGAAATACTTCTCGAAGCTGACTTAATTCAGGCTGGGGAAAGTCTTAACAATAGCGATCAGCTCCCTGACCAGGGCCTGTTTTTCCTCACCGGCTTCTTTTTGACGGCTTTCAATAACGGCAGCTCTTTTTTCGCGTTCGGCCATGCTGAGAGAATGTATGTTCTCTTCAATAACGGTGAAAGCCTCGATAGCTGTTGCAAAATCTTCTTCAATGACCAGATCAATGAACAGGTCGATCTCCTGAGAGTAGTCGAGGCCGTTCTGCCAGCATGCGGCCACTATGCGGTTCAGGTTTTCCCTGTTGCGGTTTTGCCTTATGGCTTCGGTGATGACAGCGGCAGATTGCTTATCTTTCAGATCATTCAACAGAGAAATGCATGTGTCAGTAACATCATCGCTAATGCCGGCCGACGCCAGATCGATGACTTCGGGCAATACCTCGCGGTTTCCGGTATGCCGAAGGGTTTTGATGGTGTCAATAATCACATCTTCCCTGCCGGAACGCAGTTTGCGAATCATTTCCCTGTTCTTTCGTTGTTGCTCGTTCCTTTCTGTTGTCATATTTACCTACAGTATTTATCGATGTATTCTCGGGCTTCGAAAAGCCCGTATTCGTAAGCTTTATTAAATCCGTAACAGGCTTGGCTGTTATCGCCCAGCTTTAGGGCTGCCAGGCCGAGGTCGAGATACGCCTTTGCGTTTCGCGGATCAAGGTCCAGAGCCATGGAAAAATCATTGCGGGCATATTTATAGGTGCGGGTATCGAGGTAAGTCTCGCCACGTGCCATAAAATATTCAGGAATGGCCTTGTCCAGGGCCAGGGCTTTGTTGAAACACTTCAGGGCATCGAACATCTTGTTGTTTTCCCGGTTTATCATGCCGTAGTTATACCAGTTGTGATGATCGTCCTTGAAGTATTTAAGATAAAATTCCATATCTTCAACGGCATTGTCGTACATTCCGTTTTTATTCCTGGCAAGAGCCCGTTTCGGGTACAGGCTGAAATGATCAGGATCATATTTCAGGGCTGTCTCATAATCATCGAGAGCGTTCTTATATTTCTCCAACTTGTAATTCAAATCAGCACGTCGGGCGTATAATTCGGCATTCCGGCGATCTGCTGCAATGGCGGCATTGAGATCTTCCAGAGCCTGCCTGTCGTTGCCGGTAGCCAGGTATACCCTGGCTCGTTCAGTATACAAGGGTGACTTCCGGTACCCCCCGCTTTTCAGTCCTTCACTCAGTACATCGGCAGCTTCAACATAATCGCCCGAATTGATCAGGTATCTGGCTTCGGCCATTGTCTGGTCAAAACCGGTATAATACGTTGCATTTTTCCAGAAATTGGTCCATTTCGGGTCATTTTCAAAAACGCCCAGGTTTTTGTCGAGCAGTATCTCGCTTTCAGGCAGTTTATAATTCGATTTAAGGTGCAGGTCGAGGTATTTCAGGCATTCATCAATATTATTTTTACGGGCATATATCCTAGCAATCCAGATGGCACCTCTTCCGGGGTCTGACTTATCGACCGCGGCGAAGTCTGCCAGTGACTTGTCAAAATCGCCTTCGTGAAAATAGGCCAGACCCCGGTAAAACAGTGCATCGGTGTTTTTGGCATTATCAGCCAGGTTACTGGTGAAGCTTGAAACGGCAGAATCATACTCCGCCTGCTGGTAGAAGGCAACGCCACGGATATAATTTTCTCCCGGCAGGTGTTGCCCGAGGACAGACACCGGCAGGAGGAGCAGTAACAGGCTGAGTACTTTAAAATTCATTTTGTTTGATGTCGTTTTTAGCGCCTTTTTCATGATACAGGTGAATGAATCCGACAAGATTCCTGATCTCGATGCCGGTTATCCGTTTTTCATAAACATCGCATATATAGTAATATACACCTGGTGATGCCAGCTTATCGGTCCCCATGATCTTTCCGTCCCAGTTGATATTCGGATCCTGGGTTTCGTAGATCATCTGGCCCCACCGGTTAAATATTTTCATGTCAATTTTATTGACATCACGGTACTCGTAAGGTTTCAACACATCGTTAACGCCATCGCCATTAGGACTGAAGACGTTGGGGATCTCGTATTTAATACATTCATCGACACAAATCTTTACCGATGGCATACTTTCATTATTAAACGAATCGATGGCAGTGACGTAATAGCAGCCGG
>DASQZK010000067.1:0-2578 GCA_035638735.1 Bacteroidales bacterium | reverse complement strand
TGAAAAAAATAACGGAACCATACGGATTGAAAGTGAAGAAAACCGGGGAACAGACGTAATTATTGAATTCCGGGTTGCCGAATGAATGCTTCATCATTCAACTATTAAAGAGGCTCTTAAATTTTTTCAGGAAGATCTTTATTCTTATAAAAATTCATTTCGTCGAGGTATTCGAATACAGGCAATGGCATAAAATATTTAACGGTTTTACCGTCGGCTATGGCTTCACGTATGAAACTCGACGAAATTTCGATCCGGGGTGCATGTACGAGCTCAACGTTTTTGTGTTTTTTCATTTCGTCATCACAAACGCCAAACCTGGGATAAACATAACGTTTGTATTTTTCCACCAGGATCTCGCAATTTTTCCATTTGTTGAAGCTTTTCAGGTTATCGGCGCCGAGGATAATGGAAAACTCCCGGTCGGGGTATTTTTCCGACAGGTAGCTTAATGTATCGACTGTATATGAAGGTTTGGGCATGTGGAACTCTATGTCGCTTACCCTGAAACGTGTGTCATCACCAATGGCCCTGTGTACCAGCTCAAGGCGATGATGATCTTCGAGCAGCGATGCTTTTTTCTTGAAGGGATTTTGCGGGCTTACCACGAACCACAACTGCTCCAGGTCGGTATATTCCCTGATGTACTCGGCAATGGCCATGTGCCCGTTATGAATGGGGTTAAAAGAGCCGAAGAAAAGGCCGGTTTTGATCAAGCGCCTGTAATCCTGTTTTTGCATCTTCATTCAACAAAGTTAACATAAAGACCTAAGTAGCGAGAAAATCCCGAACAGCTTTTTCAGCTTCTTCACAGGCTGTTTCAAGGTTATCGTTCACAATGGTGCGATCGAATTCCGGTGCATATTTCATCTCATACGATGCTTTGTCGATACGTTTCCTGATAGACGATTCATCATCTGTTGAGCGGGCCCTGAGCCTTTTTTCGAGTTCTTCCAGTGAAGGAGCTTTGATGAATATGGCCAGTGCCCGGTGACCGAATTTTTTCTTCAGGTTGAGACCGCCCACCACGTCAACATCGAAAACAACGTGGTGTCCTTTGTCCCAGATCCTTTTGAGTTCCGATTTCAGTGTACCGTAGTACTGGTCGGGATAAACCTCTTCCCATTCGACAAATTCGCCCTCTTCAATTTTTTTTCTGAATTCCTGTGCCGATAGGAAGTAATAATCTTTCCCGTCAGTTTCTCCTTCGCGCCTGGCCCTGCTGCACGCCGACACCGAAAATTCGAGTCCGGCCAGGCGTTGTAGCAGGTCTTTGACGATAGTGGTTTTACCGGAACCCGAAGGTGCGGAGAATATAAGTAACCTGCCCTCCATGATCAGAGAATGTTGGCGATCTGTTCCTTTATTTTTTCGAGTTCATCTTTCATCTTCACTACCAGGTGCTGTATGTCTGAATCATTGGCCTTGGAGCCGAGGGTATTAATCTCCCGTCCCATTTCCTGGCTGATAAAGGATAGTTTTTTTCCTGCTGCTTCGTCGCTTTTCATGGTCTGGGTAAAATAATCGCAATGATTCAGCAGTCGTGTTTTTTCTTCCGAGATATCCAGGCGTTCGATGTAAAATATCATTTCCTGTTCAAAACGGTTTCTGTCGATATCTTCCCTGAGCCCCGTTTCGCCGAGGTTTTTTTCCATTCGTTCACGCAGGCGGGTGATACGGGCCTCTTCGTATTTATCCACTTCCTTCAGGTTGAAAAGGATGGCGCTTACCCTTTCGGTAAGGTCGTTGAACATGGCTTGTCCTTCCTGGATTCGGAACGTGTTAAGTTGCCGGATGGCTTCTTCAAGGCCTTCCCGTATCAGGTCCCATTCCTTCTCGTCAGATTCGTTTTTATTAGTCCTGATGGTATCGGGCAGCCGGAGAATAGCCTGTATGATGCCGTCACCGGTAGTATGGAGATCCAGATCCCCGGCAATGTCACTGATTTCCTTGTAGTGTGATTTAAAAACTTCTTTATTGATGCTCGACGTTGTGGCGCCTTCATTCATCTCATAAAAGATGGTCACATCGATCTTGCCACGCTGGAGCCGGTCATAAACCAGTTGTCTGATCAGGAGTTCTTTTTCGCGGTAGATGGGAGACGCTTTAACGTTGGTATCGGTATTTTTACTGTTGAGTGACTTGATCTCGATAATCACCTTCTTGTCGGGAAGTGCAATTTCGGCTTTCCCGTAGCCTGTCATGGACTTAAGCATAGTATTCAGTTGTGGGTAAACGACAAAGTTAACATTTAGAGCTCATTATTCATAGGACCGGGAGTGAAAGGTTTAAGATATTGACAAATAGAATGTTAAGAATGTTTTCGTTTGTCAGGGCGGAAAAATTTCTCATCCAACAAACGAAAACATGTAGTAATGGAACGACGACTGTATAATTACAACCGCTCCAGTTCAACGGTAAAATGTCGCAAAATGGGTGCTTCCCGTACGATGCGAACCCCCGCTTTTATAGCATTTCTTCGTTCCCAGACATTGCAAAGGGCAGCGGCCACGTAGTCGAGGTGGTTCAGTGTATAAACACGTCGCGGGATAGCCAGGCGAAGCATCTCTACTGCGGG